>NZ_JBSIUP010000035.1:0-17958 GCF_053654055.1 Ursidibacter sp. B-7004-1
ATAGAATAACCTCTCCCTAATAAATAATCTACTCAATTAAAACGATTTTATCCAATATCACCTAATTTGTAAAAAATAATGAACATAGTTTTCTGTTTTATGCTAAGGTAAACACATAAGCGGTCGGAATTTGTAAATTTTTTGCAAAAACTGACCGCTTATTTGTGGTTCGAAAACCTCCCACTTTAAAAAAACTAAGGAAACTCAATGAATAATTCAAAAAAAGCCGTTGTGATATTTTCAGGCGGTCAAGATTCTACAACCTGCTTATTTCTTGCTATAAAAGAATTTGGGCAAGAAAATGTGGAAGTTGTCACTTTTCAATATGGGCAACGCCACGCCATAGAATTAGAAAAAGCCAAATGGATTGCTAACAATCTTGGTGTAAAACAGACTGTAATTGATACTTCTATTATCAAAGCTATAACAACTAATGCATTAATGGATAGCTCTGCCGAAATTAAACAACAAGGTGATAAACCCAATACCTTTGTTGATGGTCGTAATGCACTTTTTCTCCTTTATACTGCGATTTATGCCAAAAGTCAGCAAATTCAAACTATCTTTACAGGCGTTTGTGAAACAGACTTTAGCGGTTATCCCGACTGTCGAGATATCTTTATTAAGTCAATGAACGTTACGCTTAATTTAGCAATGGACTACAATTTTAATATTCGTACACCTTTAATGTATTTAACGAAAAAAGAGACTTGGAAACTCGCTGATGAATTAGGTGCTTTTGACTATATTCAAACACATACTCATACTTGCTATTTAGGTATTGAAGGTGGCTGCCATACTTGTCCTAGTTGCTTATTGAGAGAAAAAGGATTAAATGAGTATTTAGTGGAGCGTAGCAATGTATAAGATCGCTAAAGAATTTAGCTTTGATATGGCACATATGCTTGATGGGCACGATGGTAAATGTAAAAACCTTCACGGGCATACTTACACTCTACAAGTCGAAATTTGTGGAGAACTTTATGCAGAAGGAGCGAAGTCTGGAATGGTAATGGATTACAGCGATCTTAAATTGATCGTAAAAAAACATATTTTAGATAAAATGGATCACGCTTTTATCTATGATTCTACCAGCGAAAAAGAATGTAAGATTGCTTCACTATTAAATGAACTTGATTCTAAAACCTTTGCAATTCCAATGAGAACTACTGCAGAACAAATGGCTAAATATATTTTTGAAACACTAACCGCTGTTGGGCTACCTATTAGCTTAATTCGCCTTTGGGAAACACCTACTTCATATTGTGAATACTCACAATAAATTTGATTTAGATCAATCTTCAACTCATTAAAGTACATATAATAAACAGCGTACTTATAAGCTTTTTATGCTGTTTATTATCTAGCTGTAAGTCGCCTCTATCTTTATTGCATCTACATTGTTGTATTTTTTTATCGAAAAGGAGACGGCTATGCAAAGCAAAACTTCTGAAAAGACTTTTTTTGGTCATCCTCGACAACTCGCCAAACTATTTCAAATCGAATTATGGGAAAGATTTTCCTTCATAGGTATGCAATCCATTCTTTTACTTTATCTTTACTATAAAGTATCTGATGGAGGACTAGGTATTGATAGCACCATCGCAGGAGGTATTGTTGGTGGCTATGGTGGTACAATTTTCTTAGCCACTATTTTAGGAGCTTGGATCTCAGATCGTATATGGGGGCCTGAAAAAACATTATTTATTTCTGGTTTTATTGTAATGTTTGGAAACCTTGCCATTGCTCTTATTCCAGGAATTTCAGGCTTATTCACAGGCTTAGCTCTTATTGCCCTAGGTACAGGTGGCATTAAGGCATCTGCAACAACTATGGTAGGAGCTTTGTATGAAAGAGAAGATTTACGAATTTTGCGTGATTCTGGCTTCTCTATTTTCTATGTATCTATCAACTTAGGGGCGTTCTTCGGACCGCTAGTCAGTGGATTATTGCAAGAATCTTTTGGTTTCCGTTATGCATTCGTTGCTGCAGCCATTGGTATGGCATTCGGTATTTGGCAATACTCAAGAGGAAGAAAATCTCTGCCAGATATTCCAGTTCCTAATCCATTACCATCATCTCAAGTGAAATATGCAATCATTATTGGCATTCTTGGTTTAATTGCGTTATTTACTGCAATCACTCTAAAAGGGCTCACCTTAGATAATTTCCCAACCGTATTGCTGATTACTATTGTTATTACGATTGCAACTTACTTCACTAAATTACTCACTAATCCAGATTTAGAAAGAGAGAAGAAAAATTATATTCTCGCATATATTCCAATGTTTTGTGTTATCTCTATTTTCTGGGCAATGTGGATGCAAGTATTTACAGTTGTAACCATCTACTTTGACCAAACTATTGATCGTAATTTAGGTAGCTTTACAATTCCAGTTGCGTGGATGACATCGTTACAAGGCTTATGGGTTGTTCTCTTCTCTGGAATTCTCGCTTCAATTTGGATGAAACTAGGCAAACTGCAACCTAAAACCCCTATTAAATTCGCATTTTCAGTAATTATAGTTGGTTCAGGCTATTTATGTTTTACACCATACTTTGAATCAAACACCGTAATGCCATTAGCGTTATTCGCTTTAGCACTTTTGGTTATCACTATTGGAGAGTTATTCCTTTCCCCTATTTCACTCTCATTTGCAACCAAAATTGCACCTGCTACCTTTAAAACCCAAATGGTTGCATTAAACTTCTTAGCATTAGGGCTTGGTTTAACTCTTGGTGGAACAATCTATAAACACTTCTATGTAGAAAGCAACCCAGGAAGTTTCTTCTGGCTACTATTTATGATAGGGCTAATAACTGGTAGTATATTGCTTTTACTATCTCCTGTACTAAATAGAGTGTTTAAAAATATCGACTAATTACTATTTAGTACAGGTTTGTTTTAACCTTATGACTAAATAGAATGCTAAACAATTTAAACAATGAAAATCCAACATATCGTATCGTTGAGATTTTCGAAACCCTTCAAGGCGAGGGCTTTAACACAGGAATGCCAAGTATTTTTATCCGCTTTGGTAAATGTAACCTCGCCTGCCCTTGGTGTGATACTAATTACAACCAATATCAGTCCAAAACACTCAATGAAATAATGCAAATTGTACGAAATTTTACCGCTCGAAATATCATTATTACGGGTGGAGAACCCACTATTCAACCGAATATTGAACGACTACTTGATGTGCTAAAACAAGAAGGTTACTTTATTGCCGTTGAAACAAATGGTTTAAAACCAGTACCATCGCAAATTGACTATATCGCAACAAGTCCTAAACGTTTATATCAAAAAAACTACCTCAAACACCATATTCCCTTTGCCCACGAAGTACGCATTGTTGTTGATGGTGATGTTCAAGATTTTTGCGAACAAATAGAGCAAACGATTCCAGCCGATCGCTATTACCTTTCTCCCTGTGAAGAAAATGGAGTGATGAATATGCTTGAAACAATTACACAGCTAGGACTATTAAATCAAAGAATAAATAAACCTCGTTGGCAATTAAGTATTCAGACTCACAAAATAGCTGGTATTGAGTAGTGTTCTGAACAATGTTATTAAATAATAGCGGTCAGATTGTATCAATAATTTGTAAAAATTATTCGCAATCTGACCGCTTGTGCAATACCTTATTGCAGAAGTGAACAAGGTCGAATTAGTAATCTAAATCATCTTTATAAAGGAGGTAATCTGCTTTAAGAGCCTCAATTAACTCAACGAAATCATCCGGCAAAGGTGCGTGCCATTCCATCAATTCGCCTGTAATTGGGTGTTCTAAACGCAGCATCGCAGCGTGAAGTGCTTGACGTTTGAAATTACGAAGAACAGTTAAAAAATCTTCACTTGCACCTTTAGGTGGACGAGGTCTTCCACCATAAAGCTGATCACCAAGTAGTGGGTGTGCAATATGTGCCATATGTACACGAATTTGATGGGTTCTCCCTGTTTCTAAACGTAAACGTAAACGAGTATAGTTACGGAAACGTTCCATAATTCGATAGTGAGTTACCGCAGGTTTCCCCATTGGGTGTACTGCCATTGCCGTACGTTTTGTTGGGTGACGAGCCATTGGCTCATCAACTTTTCCGCCTTGAGTCATAATCCCACTTGCCACAGCTTCATATTCACGCGTAATTTTACGCTTTTGGAGAGCATTAACTAAATGTGTCTGAGCAGGGATCGTCTTGGCAACCACCATTAAACCCGTTGTATCTTTATCTAAACGATGCACAATCCCCGCTCTCGGCACTTCTGCAATCGCTGGATAATGATATAGTAATGCGTTTAAAACTGTACCATTAGGGTTTCCTGCACCAGGGTGAACGACAAGATCCTTTGGCTTGTTAATCACGAGAATATCATCATCTTCATATACGATATTGAGTGGAATATCTTCAGGCTCAAAACGTACTTCATCTTCTACTTCGGCCTGAATTTCAATATATTCCCCGCCAAAAACTTTTTCACGAGCTTTGTTGATAATAGTGCCATTCACTGATACTTGATTATTTTCGATCCAAACTTTAATACGGGAACGTGAATAATCTGGGAATAATTGTGCAAGGGCTTGATCTAATCTTGCCCCAAGTAAATCAGGGGTTACTTCTGTTTGTAGCGTAATTTGTTGAGTCATTCTCTATAAAATTCCAAATTATGATTTTCTTCTTGTATGATGTCCTATAAAATAACGCCATTTTAAGGTGAACTTTGTAAATAATGGCGAGTCGAACGCCATTGTACATTAACTTTTCATCGCAGACACTTATTATAGGTAAATCATTATGCGTAAATTTAGCTCAATTGCATCTTTTATTCTAGCAGCTTGCATCATTTCTGGCTGTTCAAATTCAAATAAAAATGAATTTGAAGGTATTCCATCTCAAGAACTTTATAACAAAGGCCAAACCTACCTACAAGACGGAGACTATAATAATGCTATCCGTCATTTAGAAGCGATTGATACCCTAAGCCAACAAGGCACTTATGGTGAACAGGTTCAGTTAAGCCTAATCTATGCACAATATAAGCTGGGTGAATACTATAAAGCATTAGATATTGCAGAACGTTTTGCTCGTACTTATCCTAATAGTGCGTCAATGGATTATGTATTCTATCTTGCAGGGTTAAGTAATGTTCGTTTAGGCGACAATTGGTTCCAAGATCTGTTTAGAGTAGATGATTCCAAACGTGCTGTTGAAAGTTCTCGCAATGCATTTGGAAACTTCCAAAGTATCGTACAACATTATCCTCATAGTCAGTATGTTCAAGATGCTCAAAACTGGATGGCATATTTAAAAAATCGTTTAGCAAAACACGAGCTAAATATTGTGAAATTCTATATGCAGCGTGATGCTTATGTCGCTGTTGTAAATAGAGTAGAAGAAATGCTTCGCTATTATCCAGATACTCAAGCCACACAACAAGCCTTACCATATTTACAACAATCTTTTGAGGCAATGGGAATTACTGATTCAGCACAAAAAGCAACTGCTTTAATTGAACAAAACAAAGATAAAACTTTCCCTGATGCAACTAAACCGGCTTATGGTGAACAATTCTAAACGATAAGATTAGCTTTATTTTTGCAATCATAGTGTTAGGGCGTACGATATACGCCCTTTTAATCTTTATATACTCCCAATTCTGTGAATAGATAATCAAGATGCGTATTTTAGGAATAGAAACTTCTTGCGATGAAACTGGTGTCGCAATTTATGATGAACAATACGGCTTAGTTGCAAACCAGCTATACAGCCAAATTGAAATGCACGCTGATTACGGTGGTGTTGTTCCCGAATTAGCATCACGCGATCATATTCGTAAAACATTGCCTTTAATCCAAGCCGCATTACAAGAAGCCAATTTAACTCCAAATGAAATTGACGGTGTTGCTTATACGGCTGGTCCTGGGTTGGTTGGTGCATTATTAGTCGGTTCAACTATTGCTCGTTCATTAGCTTATGCGTGGAATGTACCCGCTTTAGGTGTTCATCATATGGAAGGACATTTACTTGCCCCAATGCTAGAAGAAAAAGCACCAGAATTCCCATTTGTTGCCTTACTTGTTTCTGGTGGACATACCCAATTAGTCAAAGTCGAAGATGTAGGGAAATACGAGCTACTGGGTGAATCTATTGATGATGCTGCAGGAGAAGCCTTTGATAAAACAGCCAAATTACTTGGGCTAGATTATCCAGGTGGTGCAGCATTAGCAAAATTAGCAGAAAAAGGCACCGCTTGTCGTTTTACTTTTCCACGCCCAATGACAGATCGTCCAGGTCTCGATTTTAGTTTCTCTGGTCTAAAAACCTTCGCAGCCAATACGATCAACGCAAATTTAAATGCTGAAGGAAAGTTAGATGAACAAACTCGATGTGATATTGCTCACGCATTTCAACAAGCCGTAATTGATACATTGATAATTAAATGTCGCCGAGCATTACAACAAACGGGCTATAAACGTTTGGTTATTGCTGGTGGTGTAAGTGCAAATAAACAGCTACGAGCTGATTTAGCAGAATTGATGCAACAATTAAAAGGTGAAGTATTCTACCCTCGCCCACAATTTTGTACTGATAATGGTGCAATGATTGCTTATGCAGGATTTATTCGCTTAAAAAATGGTGAGCAAACTGATCTTTCAGTCAATGTTAAACCTCGCTGGCCAATGACAGAACTCCCAAGTATTACTGAATAATTATAGAAAAAATAAAGGGGACTATTCCCCTCAGATTATTGACGAACTTATTTCGTGTAGGGTGGGCTTAAGCCCACCATCTTGTAACTTATTGATTTTAAAGATGGTGGGCTAAAGCCCACCCTACAGATTTTACGTTCTTTTGAAGTTTGTCATCAGTCTGAGGGGACTATTCCCCTTTATCATTTAGTCACTTAGTGCAATTTCATTGTTGGTCGTAAGAATCGATTAATTCGCCCAACTAACATTATTAACCCTGTTTTAATACAACCATGCAATGCAACTTGATGCATTCTATAAAGAGATAAGTAAGCAATTCTTGCTATTTTACCCTCAATAAACATTGAACCTTTAGTTAAGTTCCCCATTAAACTACCCACTGTACCAAAGCGAGAGAAAGAAACTAGGGAGCCTTTATCATCAAAGACAAAAGATTTCAAGCTCTTACCTTCTAGCTGAGCAATAATATTTTTACCACAAACAGAAGCCATTTGGTGTGCAGCTTGAGCTCTTGGTGGAACTGGTTTTCCATTCTCTTGCATTAAAAATGCACAGTCACCAATCACATAAACAGAGTCATCACTTAAAGTTTGAAGTGTATCTTTTACTGCAATCTGGTTAAGGCGATTGGTTTCAAAACCAAATTTCGTTGTAACCTCAGATGCTTTCACACCAGCAGCCCAAACCATCAAATCAGCCTCAATTTTCTCACCATTTTTAGTGATCAACGTATTCTCCGCTGCCTCAACAACTGCTGTATTCGTCATCACATTTACACCTAATTCACGCAATTCTTTAATTGCAGATATAGAAACACGCTCTGGCAGTGCAGGTAACAGTCGATCCCCTGCTTCCAATAGGGTAACTTTCAGACTAGTATTATTTAATTTACCATAGCCATAAGAATGTAGATTCTTAACGGTATTATAAAGTTCTGCGGATAATTCAATACCTGTTGCCCCACCACCAACAACTGCAATATGTACTTCTTTTTCATTATTATTCGAGAATTTAAGGAACAATTCCATCATTCGTTGATGAAATAATTTTGCCTGCTCTGAGCTATCTAAGAAAATACAATGCTCCGCTACACCAGGTGTACCAAAATCATTTGAACGACTACCAATAGCAATCACTAATTTATCATAAGAGATTTTACGCTCTGCTACGAGTAGCTCTTGTTTCTCACTATAGATAGGAGCAAGAGTAATAAATTTTTCTGCCGAATTAACCCCTGTTAATGTTCCTTGTTGAAACTCAAAAGAATGATTTTTGGCGTGAGCACGATAACTCAACGCATCAGTACCATCATCTAATGAGCCTGTTGCAACTTCGTGTAGTAATGGTTTCCATAAATGGCTAATATTTTTATCCACTAAAATAATATTTGCCTTTTTCTTTCTACCAAGTTTGTTTCCTAAATAAGTGGCAAGCTCTAATCCGCCAGCTCCGCCACCGACAATAACAATAGTCTGCATAATTTGCTCCGAGATATAAAATAAAAAAGTTAAGTGAAATTGTAGCCTTTTTATACACTTAATAAAATAGGGCTAAAACTATTTCAGAAAAAGTCTTAACCCTATTTGGGAGTATTATATTTTGTTGATTTCTTTTAAATCAAAGATATGATTCTGCTCGATAACATTGAATAGCAAATCAATATTAGGGTGTTTACCTATATTTAATCTCGCATCATCTACATATTCAGCAAACCATATCAATCCTTGTTGTGCAGAATCTTTATTTAACTGCCCACCAAATTTAATTGCTAACGCATTATATAACTTTAACGATCCCAATTTACCTTCAATGGCAGGAATATGATGAATAACATTCCCTTCTAAATCAACCACATCTATACCATCTAGATGTGAGATATCGGGAAACGTAGCCAAATATTCTTTAAATTGCATAACTTACCCTAAATCACATACCAATAACTAAACATTCTGCGACACTTCTCGCATTAGATTGTGCAGCTGAAGCGGCCGCTCTATCTCCAATTGGGCCAACAAAAACACGATTCCAATCAGAATTACTACTAATTCTAGCATTATAGCCAGCCATTGCTAAACGAGCCTGCATATTTTCTGCTTGGGCTTTATTTTTAAATGCTCCACACTGTAAACCAAATTTCCCTTTTGATTTTGGTAGATCTGCTGACTTTGCTGTATCTTTTGGAATCTCAGTTTTGGCTTTCTCTTGCTTGACCTGTTCTGATTTTTTTACTAGCTCTTGTTGTTTCTTCTGTTGTTCTACCAATCTTTGTTCTTCAGCTTTTTTAGTTAATGCTTCTTGTGAATTTTCTAGAGTTGTATCTGTTTGTTCGAGTTTATGTTCCATATTTTGTTGAACTTGTTCTTCTAACTTACGTTTTTCTGCTTCTTTTTGTTGAGCAATCTTTAATTCTCTCTCTTTAGCCAATTGTACTAATTTTGCGTTCTGATCTATAGGGACTTCCCTTGTTTCTAAATCACGAATATAGCTGTATACTTCTTCAGGACGACTTGGTAAAGTACTTTTAGGTTGAGATGGTTGAGACACAGATGTAACCACTTTAGTTGGAGATTCCGAATTCTTTGATAAAAAAAGCAACCCCAATCCGCTTAAAATAATCAATAGAATAATGATAATGAAAATAAGAAATTTATTTCCACTGTTCTTTTTCTTTGAACGTACTGCATAATCACGATTTGGCATACAACCTCTGTCTGAATTAAAAAATAATTTATTACGATTTAATGGTACTAAAAATTTCGCTTTTTGGCTATAAGCTATGATAACTCATTCAAAGAGGATAATTTATTATTCTTTTGTAGCGACTGATACATCATACCGCATATTTTCAGAATAAATTCCTTATGAAATATAGAGTTGTACACAGGCTATGATTGTCAAGTATTTTTATCATCATTTTTTTGTGATTTTTTAATACTTAGATCTAGAAAAAACCTAACACATTGATTTAAAAGAAAAAGTTATTTTACAACCAATTGTAAATTGGTAATAGAGATGCTAGTATTTATAAAGGCTTAGGTAACTTTCACAAAAATAATCCACAAAGTTATCCACAATCCTTGTGGATAGAAAATTAAAAACAAGGATAGAAGATCTGTTCTCTCTATACCTCATCAGTTCAAATACACTTATAGCACCTTTATACCAGTAAACTTTGAGAAATAATAAATTTTTCTTATTTATTTCATTAAAAAAAGTAAATCTATATTGCTATCTTCTTTCTTTTTAGGTATATCTATCACTCGTGAATTTACCTAAAAAGAGGAAGACTTTTATGAGCCAACTTTATGAATCAATGCGTAATAATATTCATATGTTAGGGGATTTCTTGGGCGAAACCATTCGTGATGCTCAAGGCAATGAAATTTTAGAACTTATTGAGAATATTCGACAACTTTCTCGTGCTTCTCGTGGTGGCGATGAGAAAGCCAGAGAACAATTACTTGATATTCTCGCCAATATATCAACAGAAAATGTTATTCCTGTGGCTCGAGCCTTTAGCCAATTTCTAAATCTCACCAATATTGCTGAACAATACCAAACGATTTCTCGCCATAGCCAAGATGCATCTTTAGGTGATCGTTCATTAGGTGCATTATTTGAACGTTTAAAAGCACAAAATGTACCCGCAGAAAAAGTAATCGAAACCGTAGAAAAGCTGTTAATTGATTTAGTTTTAACCGCACACCCAACAGAAGTTACTCGCCGCTCTCTTGTCAATAAACACGTTGAAATTAACCGCTGTTTAAGCCGCTTAGAACACGATGATTTAACTGAAAAAGAAACAACTAAGCTAAAACGCCGTTTAATGCAACTTATCGCTCTCGCTTGGCATACAAATGAAATTCGTACCCAACGCCCAACACCTGTTGATGAAGCCAAATGGGGAATGGCAGTCATTGAAAACAGCTTATGGAAAGCAGTTCCTGAATTTTGTCGCCAAATTAACTTCCATTTAGAGAAAAACTTTGGAGTACAACACCCTGTGGGCTTAGCCCCTGTTCGTTTTTCTTCTTGGATGGGGGGAGACCGAGATGGAAATCCATTTGTTACAGCTGAAACAACACGCCAAGTATTAAGAATGAACCGTTGGAAAGCTGCGGAGCTATTTTTAGAAGATATTAAATCCCTTGCTGATGAACTCTCAGTGATTAGCTGTACTGCCGAATTTAGAGCTAAATATGGCGACCATTTAGAGCCATATCGTGTGTTAATGAAAACATTACGAGCTAAATTAACTAAAACCGTAACTTATTACGGTGAATTATTGGAAGGTAAAACACTCACTGTTGATCCTTCAGAAATCTTAACTCAAGATGAGCAGTTGTGGGAACCGCTTTATGACTGCTACCAATCACTACACCAATGTGGAATGCGAATTATCGCCAATGGTGGTTTGCTTGATTGCTTACGTCGTGTGCGTTGCTTTGGTTTAGGATTATCTCGTTTAGATATTCGTCAAGAAAGTACTCGCCACGCAATGGCAATTGCTGAAATTACACGCTATATCGGTTTAGGCGACTATTCACAATGGACAGAAGATGACAAGCAAGCCTTTTTGGTGCGTGAATTAAGCTCTCGCCGTCCGCTCATTCCAACAAATTGGACACCAAGTCCTGAAACACAAGAAATTTTAGCAACTTGTAAAGTTGTCGCAGAACAACCAGAAGGGGTTATTTCGGCTTATGTTATCTCAATGGCTCGTGAAGCCTCTGACGTGTTAGCGGTACACTTACTATTAAAAGAATCAGGTTGTAAAACGACCATTCCTGTTGCTCCGCTTTTTGAAACATTAGATGACTTAGATCGTTGTGAAAAAGTAATGACTAGCCTATTTAATATCGGTTGGTATCGTGGTGTGATCAACAATAAGCAAATGGTAATGATCGGCTATTCTGACTCTGCCAAAGATGCGGGTATGCTAGCTGCATCGTGGGCACAATATCGTGCACAAGAAGCTTTGGTAAATCTTTGTGA
Organism: Ursidibacter sp. B-7004-1; assembly: GCF_053654055.1. NCBI lineage: Bacteria > Pseudomonadati > Pseudomonadota > Gammaproteobacteria > Pasteurellales > Pasteurellaceae > Ursidibacter > Ursidibacter sp. B-7004-1. The sequence continues at coordinate 11,712 of NZ_JBSIUP010000035.1, forward strand.
AAAATTCAATATTGAGCTGACTTTATTCCACGGACGTGGCGGTACAATCGGGCGAGGTGGAGCACCTGCACACGCCGCACTCCTTTCACAGCCACCAAGATCGCTTAAAAATGGTTTGCGTGTAACTGAACAAGGCGAAATGATCCGTTTCAAATTAGGCTTACCTGCTGTTGCCGTAGAAAGTTTGGATCTCTATGCTAGCGCAATTTTAGAAGCTAACATTTTCCCACCGCCAGAACCTCAACAAACGTGGCGAAATGTAATGGATCAAGGCTCTGCAATCTCGTGTGAAATCTACCGCAATATTGTGCGTGGTGAGCCTGATTTTGTCCCTTATTTCCGAGCAGCAACGCCTGAATTAGAGCTTTCAAAATTACCGTTGGGTTCTCGCCCTGCAAAACGTAACCCAAATGGTGGCGTTGAAAGTTTGCGTGCTATTCCTTGGATTTTTGCGTGGATGCAAAACCGCTTAATGCTCCCTGCTTGGTTAGGGGCTGGTGCAGCACTTCGTCAGCTAATTGAACAAGGTAATGAATCTTTATTAAAAGAGATGTGTGAGCAATGGCCGTTCTTCTCAACTCGTATCGGTATGCTTGAAATGGTATTTAGTAAAACGGATTTATGGTTGGCAGAACATTACGATCAACGCCTAGTGCCTGAAAAACTACATCATCTAGGACAATCACTACGCAGCCAACTGCAAGCGGATATTAAAACTGTACTTTCCCTTGCACACGAAGGACAGCTAATGGCAGATCTACCTTGGATTGCGGAGTCTATCGCTCTTCGCAATGTTTATACCGATCCCCTCAACTTGCTACAAGTAGAGTTACTACATCGTTTACGCAGTCAGGGCGATAATCCAAATCCAGCTCTTGAACAAGCCTTAATGATCACCATTACAGGTATCGCAGCAGGTATGCGTAATACAGGTTAGAAACAATGTAAAATAGACCAAAACAAAATGGGTTAAATCACTGATTTAACCCATTTTTACTATTATTGTTATCGCGGTATAAATAGGTGTAATGGACAAAATGGTTGCTAAAAAGTGCGTTAAGAGCTTATAGTATCGGTATTATGTAGCAGTTGCACAAAACCTAAAATCCTATTCCAACTAACATTGGCACAAAAAAGACGGCAATTTGATTTGTCGTCTTTCTAACTAAAACTTATCTAAGAATATTATTCATCATCGGTATTACATTTCGTCCCACTCAAATAGGTGAAGGGATTCATACTTTTCCCAAACCTTATCTGCTACTTCTCTGCGTGATTCAGTTAGCATAAAGTGGGGAAAGTAACAAAACGTGGGAATATTCCCAAAATAATCTTTCTGTTCGGGAGTGCTTTGGAATATTTTTACTTGTCGAGCTTTCCAACAAATCACAACAAAGACTGAAAGTAATTCAAGCATCATTATGAACATCACACTGGTTTTGAATAAAAAGGCGGTGACTCCAGACCTTATATCTATCCAATAGAGTGTCAAAAGGACAGTAGTAAGAAATACTATGTAATAATGTAGAGGCATTTGCAATGCTCGTCTGAACAGGTAGATACTAGATAAGGTAGAGAGAGTGATGAGTAGTGTGTGTGCCATTTTACGCTCCTTATTGTTAGGGGGAAAATATGATTAAGCTGCCGTTAAATAGGTGTCATCATTTGGAGCAATACTCGCCCAACCAAATTGAGCAGGGGGCTTTTTATTGCCTTGCCAGTACCCCATTAAATCTCGTGATGGGCGACAACATAAACATCGGGTCAGTACATCATTAAATTTCTCTTTCAGTGATTTTCGTCTATTATCTTCTCGCCAAGCAGTTTCATTGGCATATAGCAACATATAGTTATTGTGCATACGGTGATGTACACCTTTCATCATTCGTCTAAAACGAGCAAAGCCTGATTCTGCAAGGTTATTAGTAATTCCTTCTATGGAGCGATACTCTATTTTATGATTGACCTGTGATAGATTGTATTGATAGTTTAGACAGGTATAGGATTCATCAAAATCGGTACAAATTTTAGTGAGTGGCTTGATTAGCCGTTGAGAGATTTCCAATACATCTCGACTATTTTCATTTTTCACGAGAGCAACAATGGTTCTATCCGCCCCTTGTATTACATCTTGATTAGCAGCTTTTTGTCGGAAGATGAGAACACAGGCTTTATCTTTACGTTGATGTTTTTTAGCTCGTCTATCAATCCGTTTATGAAGTGCATTTTTAGGGCGAATATAGCCATTAACATAACAGCCATCTATATGAACTTCCCCCTGCATTTTGGATAAATCTTTGGTTTGATTAAGGGCTTCACGAAATTTATGCAACAGCACCCAAGCAGTCCGATATTGCACATTAAGAGCGTGTGATAATGCTATTGCAGAAATGCCTTTACTTTTTATTGCAAAGAGATATACCGCCATTAGAATTTGGCGTAGTGACAGTTTAGCTTGATGAAAAATCGTGTTTGCGGTGATAGAAAAACGATATTGGCAATATTTACACTGCCATTGTTGGCGAGCATTGAGAAAATAGGCTTGATGACGAACATTGCATCGAGGGCAAATCACATCATTGATATTATCGGCATTTTGCCAACGGGCTGTTTTCAATAAAGACAGAATATCAACATCAGAAAGTAACGCAATTTGTGCAAGCGACAAGTTACGCATTTTAGCGGACAGTAAAAAGTGTTGTGCCATAGAAACAAAAATCCCTTCATTAAAACTCTAAAATTTCCAAGCCTTTTTAGGCTTAAAAACAAAAGTCATAATGAAGGGACTATTATCCGTGGCGAAAATCGTATTAATTATTAGGGGTAATGTCAAGTGAAATTTTTGGACTAAAAATCAAATGTTTGTCAAGCTATTTTAGCTAAATATTAAAAATATTTTTTAACTTACTGATATATAAATCTTATTTTAAATAAAAATAGTGTGATATTGAAAAATGTGACTATTTTGATTGCTTTTATTTTAGTCAATGCTTAACGAGTACTCAATCTGTATATGAGTAATAAAAAAACAGAATACCTACTCTAGAATATAAAAATGCCTAGATAACTAGGCAAATACACTTACAGGCTATTTTTCACAAAAGATAGGCATATCTTATCGACTATACTAATGTTAAAAATTAGGCTTATTTCCAATCCTGTTTAATTTTCTCAACAATTTTCTTAATATATGGGGGACAAATTTTCTCTATGTTTTTCACTATCTCTAATACATTTTTCTCAAATCTAGCTAACCGCTCAGACTCTTTCGGTATTTCTAATGGAGTAAGTGTATTTGGATTTTTTGGATCGGGTCCATATTTATTGTGAAAAGGCTGTCCATCTTTAAAAAATAGAAACAGTAACGGTACAATTAAGATCAAGTTATTAAAGAAAAGATAAACAGGAACTAATATAATAAACACCCACCAACCAAAAGTTCCGATGTCGTGTAACCGACGCACTGCAGCTGTAATTAAAGCTATTCCAAAAGGTAAGAATAAGACATAAACAAAAGCAGATATAATTCCATATTGTATTACTCCTCCCTCGTAGTCTTGAAAAAGTATATTAGCTGTATCATAAACACTACCTGTCATAAAAAATTCTAATAACGCAGAATTTATGGCTGACTCTGCATACGCTCTTGTATAGAAACTATTAATGTGATCTACAAACAGAGATTCAAAAACTTTTAGAAATAAGATAGTGATGAGAATAAATGTAGTCATTGTAATAACAGTAATTACAAAAAACTCCAGACGGCTTGACCTTCCTGACACGCTGATCCATTTTTTGATAAGGTTTTTCATAAATCTATCCTTATAAGTTGATTAATAACCCTCAACTCTTATTCCGTGTCTTTCTAAAATACGGTTATAATCCCTAATAGCACCGTTAGTGACTTTGGGGGTGAAGATTAAATTACCATCTTCATCATAAGAAAATTCGGATGGCATTTTCATACCTGCTACGGATACTTGCTTTTTCCCTTCATTTGGATTTTTCTTTATTCGAATAACGTGTTCTGCTGAACTTACTTTTTTCGTGGAAGATTTCTTTTTTGTTGTTTGTTGATTTTGCATCTTAGCAGAATCAGTTGGCTGCATAAATTTATCAATATCAGCCATAGTACAACCTGAAAGAAAGGTAACAATAATGCTAGAAATAATTAATTTTTTCATAATATATCCTTCTTGTTGGTAAAATAGTGGGCAACTTTTGATAAAAATGATACAGTACGGATATAAAGATTTGTAGCAACTAAGTGTGTACAACAACCACCCTAGTAGTGGGTATATTGTTCTATTAGTGGGTAAGCAATGAACATAAATGAAAAAATCAGAAAAATGCGTGAAGCCAAAGCGTGGTCGCAAGAACAAATGGCAGAAAAACTGAATATGTCATCAAATGGCTATGCCAAGATTGAGCGTGGCGAAACAAAATTATACTTAGATAAGCTAGAACAGATCGCACAGATTTTGGATATTGATATTGTTGAGTTGATTCAATCAGGAGAGAAAAATATCTGTTTTCAAATTGAATCGCCATTAGGTTCGGTGTATCAAGGTGTGGGAGAATCTTCACTGCTGATTGAGATTGAACGATTGAAGTTGGCGCTTTCTCATGCTAATGAGAAGGAAAGTTTGTTGAATAAGTTGCTTGAGCAAAAGGATAACGAAATTAAGGCATTGAAAGATTTACTCAAAATGGTTATGCCTGAATAAAAATTACTAGTAAGGTCATTGTCACCCTCAATAGCTTATTTATGTGCCGAATTTAGTCATAAAGAAGTATCCCCGTCCTATTTTAAAAAAAATGAATAAAGAATGAAGTATTGGTAAGAATTATTGTTAACTTAATGTTTTTAGTTGCAAATTTAAAGGGAAGTAGCTTGCCCTCCATAAGATTGAGCAGATTGACTATATTGACTACAAGGTAATATAATGGGCGTTAAAATAGAATAAAAAAGCTCTTTCTCTTGAAAATAGGATTAAGAACAATAGAATTAATTTCACCTTATCTGATACAATAAAGGTAAAATATTTCAAATGGATTTATCCTTAAATCTTGGTAGAGTTTTTGTGAAAGAAATAGGAGTCTTGTTATGAATAAAAAATATGCTATTTGGAATAATAAAGGAGGAGTAGGGAAAACTTTTTTGACTTATGCTTTATCTGTTGAATATGCCCTTGCTAATCCTGACGAAAACATCATCGTTATTGATGCTTGTCCTCAGGCGAATGTTTCTGAGATTATTTTGGGGGGAAATGGTGAAGGCGAAGAAAAATTAGCTAGTTTAGTTAACAATAATAATACTATTGCTGGATATATTAAAGAACGATTTAATTCTTCCCAATTTTCTAGATTAGGAACTGAGGCAAAGTATTTTATAAAGGCAGATACCCATAATCCTGAAATGCCTGAGAATTTATTTTTATTGTCAGGCGATATTGATTTAGATCTTTGCTCAAGAATCATATCCCATATCGGAGGTTCACCAAGACGAGAGTCTTGGAAAACAAGTCGTTCATTACTTATTGACTTAATTGATTCTTTTGAAAAAGTTCATGCAACTAAGAAAAATACATTTTTTATTGATTGTAACCCTAGTTTCTCTAATTATACTGAATTAGCTATTCTAGCATCTAATAGATTGATAGTTCCTTGTACAGCTGATGCAGCTTCTATTCGAGGAATAAAAAACTTAATAAAACTAATTTATGGGTTGTCTATTGAAAACGAAGTAATGTCTGATGATTTCCTTGATTTTAATAAAGAAGCTACAATAGCCGCATTTGATCTTCCTGAAATACATTTATTTATTCAAAATCGTTCTAGAACATCAGATAAAAGTGCAACAAAGGCATATCAAGCTCATGCAGATGAAATTGCAAACATGTCGCAAAACATTAGTTCCAAACATTCAAATATATTTACTAATACGAATTTAAGAAGTCGCATTGGTCATGTAAAAGATGGTAATACACTAGCGGCAATTATAAATAATAAGGGTTTACCCATTAGTTCATTAAAACATCAAAAGTATGATATTTACGGAAAGGAAACCCAGGCTAATCAAGAGCAAATTGATACTTTAAAGAATGATATAAAAAGTATTGTTGATGAACTTTAATTCTAGTAGCGATGTTTGTTATCTCTGTTGAGTTTACAATTATAAAGGTGTAATGGAAAAATGGCTGCTAAAAAAAGCGTTAAGAGCTTATAGTATAAGGTTTTAACGCGT
>NZ_JBSIUP010000036.1:0-15750 GCF_053654055.1 Ursidibacter sp. B-7004-1
CACTTATATTATGCCAATGAAATCTCTTTTTTTGTTTTTTATTTTCCTGCTGATTTCTACTGTTCAAGCAAGTTCATCTTGTATTGAAAATCGTAGTGAAAACGGCGTTATTCACATCAGCAAGATTGATCTGAATTGTCCCAATCTTGAACTGATTACGACATTGCCAAAAGATCAAGGCTTAACTGTTTCTGAGTTTGCTGAGAAATACCAAACGAATATTGCAATTAACGGAAGCTTTTTCCGTAAAGATCTTTCACCACTTGGTTTAAATATCTCTCAATTTAAAAAATGGCAAAAAAGCAATGATACCTTGGCTCGCTCTTTTTTGGCTTGTACCGTCAATAATCACTGTCGTATTGATCCAATAAATCGTATTACTTCTGCCAAGCCTAACTGGAAGTTAGCCCTCGCAGGTTGGCATTATTACAGTCAAAAATCAGGTAAGTTTGAGTGTTCCACTCGTGACAAAATTGGTTGTTCGCAAGATATTTTTACAGGTAAGCACCCTAGAACAATGATTGGATTAGATGACAAACATAACTGGCTCTATTTAGTGGTTGTTGAAGGGCGACAGCTTACCTATCGTGGAATGACAATGAATGAATTAGCACAATTAGCTACTCGATTAGAGCTAACTTACGCATTAAATTTAGATGGTGGGGGTAGCTCGACAATGGTGATTGAAAATAAACGTATCTCAGCCTTACCCTTGTTACAAGGAGCAGAGCGAAAAGTAGCTAATCATTTTGGGGTAAAATTACAGCCAAAATAATTATATTATTTCTATATAGGAAATAGTTTATTGCTTTTTACTACCTTTATTTGTCAAAAATGAAATTATAGAATAGTCCCTAAATTGATACAAAATGAAGGACTTACAATGAAATATATTTATCACTCAGCGGATTCTCGTGGCAATGCTGATCACGGTTGGCTAAAAAGCCGTCATACGTTTAGTTTTGCAAATTATTACGATCCTGAACGCTTAGGTTTTGGGGCATTGCGTGTTATTAACGATGATTTTGTTGAAGGCGGTATGGGATTTGGCACTCACCCCCATAATAATATGGAAATTATCTCAATTCCTTTATCTGGCGATTTGGCTCACAAAGATAGTATGGGCAATGGTAGTATTATTCGTAATGGCGATATTCAAGTAATGTCCGCAGGTACTGGGATTACTCATAGCGAAATGAATGCAAATCGTGATCAAGCGGTTAAATTTTTACAAATTTGGGTAATTCCGAATAAACGCAATGTTGAACCTCGTTATCAACAAATTGCCATTGCTGACCAAGCTAAACCGAATGATTTCCAACAAATTCTTTCGCCAAATCCTGATGACGAGGGTGTTTGGATTCACCAAGATGCTTGGTTCTCATTAGCAAAATTTGAGCTTAACCACAGTAAAAGTTATCAATTACATAAAGAAAATAACGGTGTTTATGTATTTGTGATTAAAGGAAAAGCAAAAATTGGAGACAAAGAACTCAATGAACGAGATGGCTTAGCAGTATGGGACACTCAATCTTTTGATGTAACGGCATTAGCAGACAATGCAGAAATTCTGCTGATGGAAGTGCCTGTGTAATGTAGAAAATCAGACTTGATCTAGCAATTCACTCTAAAAGTAAGAGTTTCCCCATTTAGAATGGGTATCAAAATTCAATCTAAACTAAAAGGAAACGCTTATGTGGTTAATAAGAGAATAGTTAGAATTAAAAACTGCTCCTAAATAACTGGCTTTATCCAATTATTTAGGAGCAGGTAGATAAAAGTAATTTAGCTTTTTATCTTATTTTGCACAGCCACAAGTTTTTACTTTGTCTTCAAAACGGCGTGCAGCTTCGTCCCAGTTTACAACGTTCCAGAATGCTTTAATGAAATCTGGACGGCGGTTTTGATAGTTTAAGTAGTAAGCGTGTTCCCAAACATCTAAGCCTAAAATTGGATAGCCAGAAACGCCTGCAACCTCTTTACCCATTAAAGGTGAATCTTGGTTAGCTGTTGAAACAACGGCTAATTTACCATCTTCTAATACTAACCACGCCCAACCAGAGCCAAAACGTGTTGTTGCTGCTTTTTCAAATTCTGCTTGGAAGTTTTCAACTGAACCAAAATCACGCACGATAGCATCTTTTAACGCACCAGTTAAAGTTGTCCCTGTTTTTAAACCTTTCCAGAATAAAGTGTGATTAACGTGCCCACCAACGTTGTTACGCACTGCAACACGCTTTTCAGCTGGCACTTGAGATAAATCTTGGATTAACGAACCAGGGCATTGTGCTAATAACTCAGGGTGAGCTTCTAATGCCGCATTTGCATTGTTGATATATGCTTGGTGATGCTTAGAATGGTGAATTTCCATTGTTTTTGCATCAAAGTGTGGCTCTAACGCATCATAAGCGTAGCCTAATTCAGGTAATGTGTATGTCATTTTTAAATCCCTCAAAAATAATGTGTAAAATTTGAGTTAAAACTCATCGCTTATGCTATCAAAAAATGGACGCTGAATACATCATTTTTTGATCTAAAGCAAAAATGAACCAACAAATCACACTAAAAGCGTAGGGGCAGAGTTCTAAGCCTGTGTTTGTATGAGAAAGAATAATTTAATCTTCCTTATTTCTCTCTTTGTTTAAGAATATAGAATAGAGATAAAATAGTACTTATTAGTAATATAACAATTATTTCCATATACAAAGAACCATCAATCAATGATTCTGATATATATGTAATCATTGGTATGATACTTAATGCAACCATTGTCACCATTGGTTTTACTTTTTGCATTCCTTTTTGTAGAAAATACATAGGTAATACCACGCCTAAAAATACAAGAGCAATCGTAAATGGTAAATCTATCTTATTGAAGTCAAAATCATAATATCCAAATATTAAAAAAGCAGAAGTTATCCAAGTAAGATGAAATCTATGTGCAAGGATAATATAAGGTGATATATCTGAAAGATCGTAACTTTTTATAGAAATCAATGCTGCTCCTAAAGCGGCTAAAATAGATAAAACACACCCTATTAAGGTTTTGTAAGACAATTCAGGACTTTGTATGAATAATGCTATAATTCCCAATAAAAGAATTAATAAAGGAAATAATAAGTTAATTGAGATTTTATTATTTTCCAAATTAGTACGGAAAGATAGTAATGCAACACATAAAGGACCTGCAGCAGCTTCTAATAAAGCAGATATGGATGCAGGAATAAAAGATATGGATAAATAGAACCCTAAAAATGCAATAGCAGTATATATGTTTAAAGCAAATAGTTTATTTCCTATCCCTCTAGCTAGAACAAGACCTTTTCTTTTATAAATAAAAAAGTAGAGAATTGAGCAGGTCATAAAGGATAATGTAACAAAAAATAAAATTGACTCTGTATTTAAGTTTTTTGTTAAATATCCATAAGATATTGCTTGAAATAATACTGATATGATAATGAAGAATATATACATAGTCTATTTAACCTTATTGGTAAGAAGATATATTTAATGCTATAAGTCTTTTGATTTAATTTTGCAAACTTATCAGTATAGAAACTAAATGAACAGAATAAAATGAAATATAAAATAACCTTTTTGCATAAAGATAAAAAAGGTTATCCATACTAAATAAGATGCTACCGTATAATTCTCAGATTAATACAATATATTCTATTTAAATAACAGGGTGAGATCGCATTTTCTATCAATTTATGATCTGATAGTGATTTATATCTAATATCAATACAGGTTGTAAAATAAACATTTTCTATTTTTACTAGAATTTATCCTTGAACTTGGCACGATTACACTAGAAAAAGCAGGGTATGAAAGGAAAACTCACTGCAACTAGTTGGTCTGATGAATTTAGAGATGAGTTATTGTTTAGTGTATAGATTGGAAAATGGGCAACATATTCGGTTGCCTTGAAAATGAACGGAATAAAAAATAGCCCATAGAATAAAACCCTATGAGCTATTTCATAAATGCTTATACTAAAAGTAGATTACTATTTTGTAACTTCTTTGGCTCCAAATCCACCAATATAGCTATGATTATTTCCTTTTAAATCAAAGGTACCACCGATTTCGGAAGCATCATTACCATAAAAAGATCCTTTGAAGGTGCCTGAGGATCCGTCAGCGGCCCGAACCTCCCCATTAAACGCACTGGATTTTTCGTTCAATGTTGATGTACCTGATAGGTTGTAACTAGCATAATCTACTACTTCACTACCATCATAACCTTTGGTCATATTTGTGTTAAAAGTAAGTTGTTTAGTATCAAAGTTTACTTTCAGAGTTGTATCTGCTACGAGCTCACCACTACCCACAACATCATCAGCACTAGAATCACCCATTGCGATACCTCGATAAGTTATCTCTCCTTGTTTTGTTGGTAACGATTTCGTTGTCTCGCCTACGCTAACAAAACCATACTGAGAGCCATCTTCGCTATAATAGCGACCAAAGGATTGATATTTCCAGCCATTTAGCTCGTTATCTCTTAGATAAATTCCCACATTACCTTTTTTAAAGTGTTTCACTCCACCATGTCCTTTATTAATTGCATCTGAGTTGGATTTTAAGATATTCATTCCTGTATCTCGATTATCAGATGGGAGATTTTTACTACTAAAAGTCTCCGTAGGAGCTGCTAAATCTAACTTTTTACCTGAAACTAATAGCATCTTAACACCTTGTTCATACTGTGTCACAGTAGCATTTCCTGAATCAGGTAGTTTTTGAACAGTTACACTAATCAATGTTTCTTGTGGTGTTGGTGAAGAGTTATTGTTTCCTGTTGCTTGATTTGTTCCAGTAGCCCCTGAATTTCCCATTGTTGATAAGCTTGAAGAACTATTGTTTCCTGTTGCAGGAGCTGTTTCAGAATCTCCTGAATTCCCTGTTGTTGGTGAGTTTGAAGAGCTATTTTTATCTGTTGTGGTTGTTCCTGTCGCTACAGTAGTTCCTGCTGTAGATGTACCTGAATTGCCACTGTCATTAGATATACACGCTGTCATAAGACCACATAGAATAGCTATTGAACTATACTGAAATGTTTTTAACATAGAAGATCCTTTACGTTTGTTACAAGATAATTTCAAAAAAGGTTACAAACTGCTACTATAGTAACCCTAGTGTTTAATACTAGGGTACGCTAGATAAAATAACCAACAACAAACAGTGTGGCTAATCCACTCAATTTGGGTATGGAAATAAATAAAAAGGGGTGAGGTGTGAGCGTTAATGAAAAAATTCGTATGGTGCGAGAAATGAACCAATGGTCTCAAGAAGAAATGGCGGAAAAAATGAATATGTCCACCAATGGTTATGCCAAAATTGAGAGGGGGGAGACTAAGTTAAATCTCCATAAATTAGAGCAGATTGCTCATATTTTTAATATTGATGTATTGGACTTAATGAATTCAGAAGGAAAGGGCGGTTTCTTTTTAATGAATGAGAATTGTAATAATACAAACTACTGTGGAAATAATGAAAATCTAACCGCTGAAATTGATAAACTCAAACTGATCATTTCTCATAAAGATGAAATTGTGGCACAGAAAAATGCGGAAATTTTGGCGTTAAAAGAGATCATTGAATTATTAAAACAAAAATAGCGATTTTTTGTAAAAATATATTGACAAAGCAATCGTTTTCGCCCATTCTTCTAGCCGTTTTCACTCTGAGTTAGAGAGATTAAGATGAACCGTTTAACAACTATTACCACAACGATTATTACCATTATGTGCCAACATAGTGCGGGTGTTCGTGGTTAGAAAACGGAAGGAATAAAACGAGAGAACCCGCTAAATAAGCGGGTTTTTTTATATCTTTTTTTGCAAACATTTAACTTTTATTCAATCAGGAGAAACTATGCGAGTTCTAAAATTTGGAGGCACTTCTTTAGCCAATGCTGAACGCTTTATGCAAGCTGCCGATATTATCGAAAAAGCCCATTTAAGCGACCAAGCAGCCGGTGTTCTTTCCGCTCCAGCCAAAATCACTAACCATCTCGTAGCCATCGTTGATAAAGCCCAAGCAGGCGAATCCTACCAATCCCACCTTACTGAAGCTAATGAAATTTTTGATAACATTATCAATGGTTTATATGCAGCTAATAATAAATTTGATCGTGAAGGATTGGCTCAATTTATTCAAGCAGAGTTAGCGGATATTTGCCGTATTGCAGATGAAGCAGCTAAGAATAAATTCTGCCCAGATAACGTGAGTGCAACGGTGCATAGTCGTGGGGAAAAATTGTCGATTGCGATGATGAAAGGCTGGTTTGAAGCAAAAGGTTATGAAGTTACTCGCATTGATCCTGTGGAAAAATTATTAGCAAATGGCAGTTATTTAGAATCTTCAGTGGATATTGCAGAATCAACTAAGCGTGTTGATGCTGGCTCAATTCCGAAGAAAAATGTGGTGTTAATGGCTGGTTTTACTGCAGGGAATGATAAAGGGGAGCTAGTTTTACTCGGTCGTAATGGCTCTGATTATTCTGCAGCTTGTTTAGCAGCTTGTTTAAAAGCGGATATTTGTGAAATTTGGACGGACGTTGATGGGGTTTATACTTGTGATCCACGTTTAGTACCTGATGCAATCTGTTTAGAATCAATGAGTTATCAAGAAGCGATGGAGCTTTCTTACTTTGGTGCAAAAGTTATTCACCCTCGCACGATTGGTCCATTAGTGCCATTACAAATTCCTTGTTTAATTAAAAATACAGGTAACCCTGATGGTAAAGGTACTATCATTGATGGCAATGTGGCAAATGATGGCTTAAAAGTAAAAGGTATTACGAATTTAGATAATGTCGCAATGTTTAATGTGTCGGGTTCTGGTATGCAAGGGATGGTGGGAATGGCGGCTCGTGTCTTCTCAACAATGTCAGAAGCGGGTATTTCCGTCATTTTAATTACACAATCTTCTTCAGAATATAGCATTAGTTTCTGTGTGCCTGTTAAATCTGCAGAAAAAGCCCTTTCAGCATTAAACCAAACCTTTGCTCAAGAGTTAAAAGAAGGGTTATTAGATCCTGTTGAGGTGATTAAAGATCTTTCAGTTGTTTCTGTGGTGGGCGATGGTATGCGTACGGCGAAAGGTATTGCCGCTCGTTTCTTCTCTGCATTGGCACAAGCGAATATCAGTATTGTTGCGATTGCACAAGGTTCTTCAGAACGTTCAATTTCGGCGGTTGTTCCGTTAAATAAAGCGATTGAAGCAGTTAAAGCAACTCATCAAGCACTTTTTAATAATAAGAAAGTGGTTGATATTTTCCTCGTTGGTGTTGGCGGTGTTGGCGGAGAGCTAATCGAACAGGTAAAGCAACAAAAGGAGTATTTAGCAAAGAAGGATATTGAAATTCGCGTATGTGCATTAGCCAACTCGAATAAAATGTTACTGAATGAAAATGGCTTAAATTTAGATAACTGGAAAAGTGATTTAGAGTCTGCAACTCAACCATCAGATTTTGATGTGTTACTTTCATTTATCAAATTGCACCACGTTGTAAACCCTGTATTTGTTGATTGTACTACGGCTCAATCGGTAGCTAATTTATATGCTCGTGCTTTAAAAGAAGGTTTCCACGTTGTTACACCAAACAAAAAAGCCAACACTTCAAGCTATGCTTACTATCAAGAAATGCGTGAAAATGCACGCCAAAGCCAGCATAAATTCTTATATGAAACGAATGTTGGTGCAGGCTTACCTGTTATTGAGAACCTACAAAACTTACTTGCAGCAGGTGATGAAGTAGAGAAGTTTGAAGGAATTCTTTCAGGTTCACTTTCATTTATTTTCGGTAAATTGGAAGAAGGTTTAACGCTTTCACAAGCGACATTGATTGCGAAAGAGAAAGGTTTTACAGAGCCTGATCCGCGTGATGATCTTTCTGGTCAAGATGTGGCTCGTAAATTACTTATTTTGGCTCGTGAAACGGGCTTATCATTAGAACTTGATGATATTGAAGTGGAAGGCGTATTACCACAAGGCTTTGCAGAAGGGAAAACCACCGCAGAATTTTTAGCAGAATTACCAAATTTAGATGCTGAATTTGCAAAACGTGTTGAGAAAGCAACCGCTTTTGGCAATGTTTTACGCTATGTGGGTGTCATTGAAAACGGTAAATGCAAAGTCGCTATCAAAGAAGTGGACGAAAATGATCCGCTTTACAAAGTGAAAAATGGTGAAAATGCCCTTGCATTCTACACACGCTATTACAACCCAATTCCGCTCTTGTTACGAGGTTATGGGGCAGGGAATAGTGTAACAGCAGCAGGGATTTTTGCGGATATTCTGCGTACATTACACGGGGGAGCAAACTAATGGCATTGCGTATTTATGCACCCGCTTCAAGTGCAAATTTAAGTGTTGGTTTTGACTCTTTAGGTACAGCAATTTCACCGATTGATGGCTCATTATTGGGCGATGTGGTGCAAATTGAAGAATCGGATCAGCCATTTGAATTAGAAAGTGTTGGCTATTTTGTGCGTAAACTGCCAAAAGAGCCACAAAAAAACATCGTGTATCAAGCCTATGTCCTGTTTAGTGAACGCTTAAAATTACGTGGTGGCGAAGTGAAAAAACTTCGCTTAACCTTAGAAAAAAATATGCCGATTGGTTCTGGTTTAGGCTCAAGTGCTTGCTCAATCGTGGCAGCTCTAGTTGCATTAAACCAATTCCACGCCGAGCCTTTTTCTAAAATGGAATTATTGGAAATGATGGGAGAACTTGAAGGGCGTATTTCAGGTTCTATTCACTATGATAATGTTGCTCCTTGTTACTTAGGCGGTTTGCAGTTAATGACCCAATCACTAGGTAATATTTGTCAGCCATTACCTTTCTTTGATGAGTGGTATTGGGTGTTAGCTTACCCGGGAATTGAAGTCTCTACCGCTGAAGCAAGAGCAATTTTGCCGAAAAGTTATACTCGCCAAGATGTGATTTCACAAGCTCGTTACTTGGGGAGTTTTGTTCACGCTTGCCATTCTAGACAAGCACAGCTTGCGGCATTGATGATGAAAGATTTAGTGGCAGAACCGTATCGTGAGGCTTTATTACCAAACTTCCCAGAAGTTCGTCAAGGTTGTAAAGACTTAGGTGCGTTAGCCGTTGGAATCTCAGGCTCAGGTCCAACAATGTTTGCCATTGCCCCTGATCTTGCTCACGCTCAAAAACTATATAGTTACCTTGAAAGTAACTACCTACAAAATAATGAAGGATTTATTCATATTTGTAAGGTGGATAATCAAGGGGCGAGAGCAATAGGCTAGTCTGGTTAGGTATGCTAAGCGGTGAGTTTTTGTAAAAGTTTTACCAAAACTCACCACTTAATTATTAAATAAAATTATTTTTTATTTTTAAGATCCGCCACTTTTTGTGAACGATATATTGCATTGATTGCGTGAACTAATGCTCTTGCAGACGACTCCACGATATCGGTTGCTAAACCAACACCGTGGAATCGGCGTCCTTGATGCTCTACTACAATATCAACTTGTCCTAATGCTTCCGCTCCTTCACCTTTTGCAGTTAAATGGTAGTTGAGCATTTTGATCTCCATTCCTGTTATTTTTAGAATCGCATTGAATGTTGCATCAACAGGGCCATTTCCTCCTTGTGATACTTCGCTTAAACGCTGTCCATCTAATTCAACTTGTACAAAAGCAGAAGCAGGTAAACCACTGATAAGCTGTGAGGTAATAACATCTAATTTCAAGCGATCTTCATCACCTTGTTGCATATCAATAAAGGCAAGGGCTTCTAAGTCGTAATCAAAAACTTGTCCTTTTTTATCAGCAAGTTTTAAGAAGGCTTCGTATAATTTATCTAAATCATAGTCGCTCTCTTTGTACCCCATTTCTTCCATATGGTTTTTAACAGCGGCACGTCCAGAACGAGCGGTAAGATTGAGTTTTTCTTTTTTCAAACCGATGGTTTCTGGCGACATAATTTCATAGGTATTTTTGTTCTTCACCATTCCATCTTGATGGATACCAGATGAGTGAGCGAAAGCATTTGAGCCGACAATCGCTTTATTTGGTTGAATTGGCATATTGCAAAGCTGGCTAACCATTTGGCTTACACGATGGATTTCTTGTGTATTGATACGAGTGTCTAAACCGTTAAACATATCTTGGCGGGTTTTAATTGCCATTACTACTTCTTCTAATGCAGTATTACCTGCACGTTCACCAATACCGTTAATAGTACATTCAATTTGTCTTGCTCCGTTTTGTACGGCAGTAAGTGAGTTAGCGGTTGCCATTCCTAAGTCATTATGACAGTGAACGGAAATCACAGCCTTATCAATATTTGGAACACGATTCATTACGTTCGCAATAATATCGCCATACTGGTAAGGTAAGCAGTAGCCAACGGTATCAGGAATATTAACCGTAGTTGCCCCTGCATTAATGGCAGCTTCAACTACTCGACAAATGTTATCTACACCAGTACGCCCAGCATCTTCACAAGAAAATTCAACATCATCAGTATAGCGTCTTGCTCGTTTAACCGCATTAACAGCCATTTCTAAAACATCATCAAAACTACGGCGAAGTTTCGCTTCAACGTGTAATGCAGAGGTTGCAATAAAGGTATGAATACGGAAGGCTTCAGCCACTTTTAAGGCTTCGGCTGCTACGTCAATATCTTTATCCACTGCTCGTGATAATGCACATACTCGGCTATTTTTAATATGACGAGCAATAGTTTGCACCGATTCAAAATCACCCGATGATGAAACAGGGAAACCAACTTCCATCACATCTACCCCTAAACGTTCTAAAGCAAGGGCGATTTGTAGTTTTTCTTTTACAGTTAAACTTGCTTTTAATGATTGTTCGCCATCGCGTAAAGTGGTATCAAATATAATAATATTGTTGCTCATCGGATAATCCTCTCTTTGAATTACATTTTTTACAGATAAAAAAACCCGCATTTTAACGTGCGGGCTAAGTGTGGATAGTGAACTTTTTCTCCTACCAAATCTTATCCTCGCGCAGAATGCGTGAGAAGTAGAGTCAGGTTAAGAGAATGAAGTTTCATCATTGTGTGTTTTATGTTTGCATTAGTTATTCGGAAATTGAACGTTATATTAACTTGATATGGAGTGAAGTCAATAGCATTTTATGCTTTAAGCAAACGATTATCTGTGGAATAATTGTGCTTGGTTTGGGTTTTAATTTTATTTATGTTTTGTTTTGTGGTTTTTTATACTATGACAATCCGCTTTTACCAAAATAAAAAAGGAGTTTTGGAGTAAAACTTAATCTTTAATATAAATTGATTGATTTGCTGTTTTTTGTACAGTTTACCTATTTTAGAGATTTTCTTTTGATGTTAAAGCATAAATTTGTTAGCCTTTTGCTAATTATTTCTTGAGTTAAGGATCTTCTATGTATAAACCTTTTCGTGCAATTATTTCTGATTTAGATGGAACATTACTCAATCGAGATCATAAAATTGGGCAATTTACGATTGAAACACTGGAAAAGCTGGCTAAGCAGGGAATAGATATTTATCTAGCAACGGGGCGTAATTATCCTGACGTTAAGCAAATTATTAGTAAAGTAAACATACAAGATGCAATGCTTGTTACCTCTAACGGAGCAAGAGCAAACAATTTAGCTGGAGAACAACTAGTTAGTAACTATTTACCTGAAATCTTAGCCTTTGAAATAATGACACAGACACCTTTTGATAAGCAAATGGTATGTTTAAATAGCTATCAAGGTGATGAGTGGTTTATCAACGTGGATGTTGAACAGCTACGACAATACCATCAAGATTCTGGGTTTATGTATCAGGTTGTTGATTTTAGTCGTCATCACGCAAAGCAGACAGAAAAGATTTTCTTTATTGGTCGAAATCCAGAGTGCTTACTTCCTGTTGAGCAGCATATTCAGCAAACCTACGGTGAGTTAGTTCAAATGACTTATTCTACCCCACAATGCTTGGAAATTATGGCAAAAGGTGTATGCAAAGCCAATACGTTGAAAGATCTCGTAAAATTAAGAGGATATACACTCTCTGATTGTATCTCTTTTGGCGATGGAATGAACGATGTTGAAATGCTTACTTTTGCAGGGAAAGGTTGTGTAATGGGAAATGCTGACCCACGTTTAAAACAATGTTTACCCAATAATGAGGTGATTGGTAACAATAAAGATGAAGCAGTTGCAAGCTATATTCGAGCTATTTTTGGGTTACGTTAATAGTTAAAGTATGGTTATATACGGAATTTATATTCTAAAAGTTAGAAATAAATGTAGGATATATCTGTAAAAAATTTAAAATTATTGTACTACTATTATAATTATAAATCAGTGTAATTCTCTCATATTTATTATATGTTGGATAATTACACTGATTATTTTTTTATTTACAGTTTTTTTGACTTTGAATTTTGCTCTCAGTCCTTATTCCATTTTATTTTTAACTATTTACTTTAATCAAATTATTCGGCATATTGCACATCATTGCGAATATTTCGCAATTACCATTAAATTTTATATTTTCTTGAGGGCTTTATTGTGTCTGATATTCAATCATCTAATGCATCAAGCAGAGAAACGTTCTCTGGACGTGGTGCATTTATTTTGGCAGCTATTGGCTCTGCTGTTGGTTTAGGTAATATTTGGCGTTTCCCATATGTTACTTATGATAACGGTGGTGGTGCATTTATTATTCCTTACCTTATTGCACTATTAACAGCAGGTATTCCATTATTATTCTTAGACTATGCACTAGGGCATAAATATCGTGGTTCTGCACCACTTGCTTTTCGCCGTTTTAATAAGAGTTTTGAAACTTTCGGCTGGTGGCAAGTTTTAATCAATGTCATTATCGGTATTTACTATGCTGTGATTCTTGGTTGGGCTGCGTGCTATACCTACTACTCTTTAAATAGTGCTTGGGGAGCAGATCCTGCGAGTTTCTTCTTTAAAGAGTACTTACAAATGGCAGAGGGTGTTTCTGTTGGTTTTGATTTTGTTGGTACTGTGGCAGGGCCACTTGTTGCAGTATGGATTGCTGTTTTAGCTATCTTAGCCTTAGGCGTACAAAAAGGAATTGGTAAATCATCAGCCCTATTTATGCCACTATTAACCATTATGTTTGTGGTATTAGTGATTACAGCTCTTTTCTTACCTGGGGCAGAGAAAGGTTTAGATGCTTTATTCACACCAAACTGGGAAAAACTAAAAGAGCCTAGCGTGTGGATTGCAGCTTATGGTCAAATTTTCTTTTCTCTTTCAATCTGCTTTGGGATTATGATCACTTACGCTTCTTACTTAAAGCGAAAAACAGATTTAACAGGATCTGGTTTAGTTGTTGGTTTTGCAAATAGTAGCTTTGAGTTATTAGCGGGTATTGGGGTATTTGCGGCACTTGGCTTTATGGCTGCAGCAGGTGGCAAAGAAGTGAGTGAAGTTGCCACCTCTGGTATTGGTTTAGCCTTTATTGCTTTCCCTGCAATTATTGACCAAGCTCCATTTGGTTCCGCAATCGGTGTGCTATTCTTCGGTTCGTTACTCTTTGCAGGTATTACTTCTTTAGTTTCTGTGTTAGAGGTAATTATCGCTGCGGTACAAGATAAATTACAACTTGGGCGTGTGAAATCGACGTTAGTTGTAGGTATTCCAATGGCAATTATTTCTATCGCATTATTTGGTACTACAACAGGCTTACCTGTATTAGATGTTTTAGATAAATTTGTAAATAGCTTTGGGATTGTTGCTGTTGCATTCTTCTCTATTCTAGCGATTGCCTTTAGCAAGAAATTATCTATTCTATCAGAGCATATCAATCAAACTTCATCATATAAACTAGGTGTCGCTTGGCGTATTGTAGTTGGTGTTGTAACACCAATCGTATTAGGTTATATGTTATTTAGTGAAGTATATAAAGTAATTACGGAAGGATATGAAGGTTATCCAACTTGGTTTGTAAATACATTTGGTTGGGGAATGGCGATTGGTTTAATTGTGATTGCTTTCGTTCTTTCTCGTCTTGAATGGAAAAATGAAACAAAATTTGAGGAGCATAACTAATGAGTGGTAGTGCAATTATTATGATGTCAGCAGCCCTAATTATTATTTGGGGCGGGTTATTCATCTCGGTCGCTCGTTTACCTAAAGAATAATTGGTAAAATTTTGAGTAAAAATAACCGCTTGTAGTTTTTTCTATAAGCGGTTATTTTGTAATTCTTGTCTAAATAAGAGAAAAAAAGCTAGAATGACAAATCTGTTTCATTCTAAACATAAGGAAATAATATGAAATTCATCAAATATCTATTCATTATCTCGTTTTCTATCTTTACCTGCTATTCTGTACAAGCAAACACAAATAGTACTAAACAAACTCAACAACAATCTCCAGCATTAAAACGTTTTTCTAATTCAATTTCGTTGAGATTTATAGGTATTGATTTAAAAGAAGATAAGAAATCAACAGTAAGTTTTAATTATATACTAGAGAACAAGTCAAAAAGAACCATCAATCAGGTGCAGTGGGCAACAACTTATTTTTATAACGATAAACCTATTTTGGTACAAAATGTACCTGTATCAATTAAAGGAGGATTAAAGCCTAAAAAAGGAGTTCCTCTAGAATTTTCTCTTCCATTCAAAGAACTACCTAAAGAAGCACAAGATGCATTATCTATTCAAGGGGCTAGAATTACAGCACAGTTCCAAGCAAAAAAAATTGTTTTTTCTAATGGTTCAAAAATTGAAGTTAAATAATATTGCCACCTAAAAATAGCAAACGTTTGCGTAAATTGATATAATTCGACAGTTTTCTATTTATCTTACAGGATTCTCCTATGCAAATTAGTCTTAAAAAAATCTACTCAGGAAAAGTACGTGATCTCTATGAAATTGATGATAAACGTATGTTAATGGTAGCAACGGACCGCTTGTCTGCGTTTGACGTTATTTTAGATGATCCCATTCCACGTAAAGGCGAAATTCTAACCCAAATTTCAAATTTCTGGTTTAATAAACTTTCACACATTATGCCAAATCATTTTACGGGTGATTCTGTTTTTGATGTTCTGCCAAAAGAAGAAGCGGAAGCAATTCAACATCGTGCAGTAGTATGTAAGCGTTTAACACCTGTAAAAATTGAATCAATCGTGCGTGGCTATTTAACTGGAAGTGGCTTAAAAGACTACAAACAAACAGGTACTATTTGTGGATTGGCTCTACCTGAAGGGCTAGTTGAAGCAAGTAAATTACCACAACCGATTTTTACGCCATCGAGCAAAGCAGAAGTTGGCGACCACGATATCAATATCAGCTATGAAGAGTGTGAACGCCAAATTGGTACAGAGTTAGCCGAGCAAGTAAAAAAAGCAGCTTTAGCTCTATACACTGAAGCCGCAGAATATGCTTTAACGAAAGGTATCATTATTTGCGATACCAAATTTGAATTTGGCTTAGATGAAAATGGGACTTTAACGTTAATGGACGAAGTGTTAACGCCAGATTCTAGCCGTTTTTGGTCTGTGGATACTTATCAAGAAGGTACAAACCCACCATCATTTGACAAACAATTTGTGCGTGATTGGCTAGAGAATAGTGGTTGGAATAAACAAGCACCCGCTCCAAAAGTGCCTACTGATGTGATTGAAAAGACAGTAGCAAAATACCAAGAAGCGTTGGATTTATTGACAGAGTAATCGTTATTGATATTCTCGGTATAATGGACAAAAATGTGGGAAAAAAGCGGTAT
>NZ_JBSIUP010000037.1:0-15381 GCF_053654055.1 Ursidibacter sp. B-7004-1
GGTATGTTAAGCATACCTATTTTTTTAGATGAGATTGAATAGTAATGGATACTACTTATACCGCCCCAATTACTGTGCTTGGTGCTGGATCTTACGGTACTGCTTTGGCAATTGCCTTATCGCGTAACGGACATAAAACTTATTTATGGGGACATAACCCACAAAAAATGGCAGTAATGGCAGAAGCCCGCCAAAACCACGAATTTTTACCTGATATCCCATTTCCAGATGCTTTAGATATAGAGGCGGATTTATCTCAAGCGTTACAAAAATCCAAAGATCTATTGATTGTTGTACCCAGCCACGTTTTTACAGAAGTCTTGCAACAAATAAAACCTTTACTTACGTCTGAGCATCGTATTATCTGGGCGACTAAAGGGTTAGAGCGAGATACAGGACGATTATTGCAAGATGTTGTATTGCAAATTTTAGGGCAAAACTACCCGCTTGCTGTATTATCAGGTCCAACTTTTGCGAAAGAGTTAGCACAAGGTTTACCGACAGCGATTTCTCTGGCATCGGATAACCCTATTTTTGCTGATCAAATGCAACAGCGTATTCACTGTGCAAAAGCCTTCCGAGTTTATCTCAATAGCGATATGATTGGTGTTCAGTTAGGAGGGGCAATTAAAAATGTTATTGCGATTGGGGCAGGTATTTCTGATGGAATGGGTTTTGGGGCAAATGCTCGCACCGCATTGATCACGCGTGGTTTAGCTGAAATAAGCCGCTTAGGTGTATCTTTAGGAGCAAATCCAACCACTTTTATGGGAATGGCAGGATTAGGCGATCTAGTTTTAACCTGTACCGACAACCAATCACGCAACCGCCGTTTTGGGCTAATGCTTGGTCAAGGTAAAAGTGCCGAACAAGCAATGGCAGAAATTGGTCAAGTAGTTGAAGGTTTTTATAATACAAAGGAAGCCTACTTACTTGCTCAACAACAGGGCGTTGAAATGCCTATTGTCGAACAAATCTATCAAATGTTATTCTGCGGAAAACAAGCTAATGATGTTGTAAAAGCCTTATTAGGTCGAGAACGTAAAGGCGAATAATCAAATAATAAAGGGGGAAATATGGCAGACATCAATCCACAGCAAATTTGGCAAAACATTCGTGAAGAAGCCCAAGAGTTAGTTAATAGTGAGCCAATGCTTGCAAGTTTTTTCCACGCCACGATTTTAAAACACCATAATCTAGGCGATGCACTGAGTTACATTTTGGCGAACAAACTGTCAAATGCAATTATGCCAGCGATTGCATTGAAAGAAATTATTGAAGAAGCCTATCACGCAAACCCACAAATTATTACCAGTGCTGCTTGTGATATTGAGGCTGTTCGCACACGAGATCCTGCTGTCGATAAATGGAGCACACCATTACTTTATCTCAAAGGTTATCACGCCCTACAAAGCTACCGAGTAACCCATTATTTATGGAATCAAGGCAGACAAGCCCTAGCGATTTATCTACAAAATGAAATTTCTGTTGCCTTTGATGTGGATATTCACCCTGCTGCAAAAATTGGTTGCGGAATTATGTTAGATCACGCAACAGGCATTGTTGTGGGTGAAACATCGGTAATTGAAAATGATGTCTCCATTTTACAAGGCGTAACCCTAGGGGGAACGGGTAAAGAAAATGGCGACCGCCACCCTAAAATTCGTGAAGGCGTAATGATCGGTTCTGGAGCCAAAATTCTCGGAAATATTGAAATCGGACGCTATTCAAAAATCGGGGCGAATTCAGTGGTACTCAATGCAATTCCTGAATATGCGACTGCTGCTGGTGTACCAGCCCGAATTATCGGTCAATCCCAAACTCAGAAACCTGCTTTTGAAATGAACCAATATTTTGAAAACAGTGATGGTTTACTTGATGGGGCTGGAATTTAGTTTCTTAATAAGTAATAAGCGGTAAGATTAGCAAAATAAATTGCATAACTTACCGCTTATCTATTCTCTCTATAAAATAGCACTACCAATTAAAGCAATAATAAAGCCAACTAATCCAATAGATGTTTCAAGTGCTGTCCAAGTTTTTAGGGTTGTTTTCTCGTCCATTTCTAAAAAACGGCTCATTAGCCAGAAGCCAGAGTCATTCACGTGTGAAAGTACTGTTGCACCTGATGCAATGGAGATCACAATAAAGCAGAGATCAAATTGACTCAAATCAGTAGCATTGGCAACGGTTGGTGCAATAAGAGCGGCTGTAGTGGTTAATGCGACAGTTGCAGAACCTTGTGCAACACGAAGTGTTGTCGCAATTAAGAAAGCTGCAACAATAATTGGCATTCCTGTATCTGACATCATATTTGATAACACATCGCCAATCCCACTCGCTCTTAATACGCCTCCGAACATGCCACCAGCACCTGTTACCAGTACGATTGAACAAATAGGACCTAAAGCATTATTACAGATTTTTTCGATTTGATCGTAACTGCGGTTATCTCTAAGGAGTGCAATTGCAACTAATAATGTAATTAATAATGCAATAGGTGTTTTGCCGATTAGGCGTAAACTTTGCACCCAAAGTTCAGAGCCATCAATCACTTTGGCAACACTTAATGTATTTAACCCTGTATCAAATAAGATCAAGAAAATAGGGAGTAATAATACAATTAAAACACGTTTAAAACTTGGTGGATTCTGCACAGACGTTTCATTGATAGCATTTGTATTTAAAAATGCTTTAGGTAAATCAACGTGAATACGTTTACTAATAAACATACTGAATAGATAAGTACCAATATACCAAGTTGGAATTGCACAGACTAAGCCAACAATAACTAATAATCCCATATTCACACCTAATAAATCACCTGATGCAACAGGACCTGGGTGTGGAGGTAAGAATGCGTGCATTACGGCAAAAGCACCCGCAGATGGGAAAGCATAACGTAGTACTGAACCACCAAATTGTTTAGCTACGCTGAAAATAATTGGTAACATTACAACTAAACCCGCATCAAAGAAAATTGGGAAGCCAAATAAAAGTGATGCTACCCCTAATGCGAAAGGTGCTTTCTCTTTACCAAATTTATTGATGAGCGTATCTGCTAATACCTTAGCCCCACCAGTAATTTCAAGTAAGCGACCAATCATTGCACCAAGCCCCACTAATAGAGCAACTGACGCTAATGTACTACCAAAGCCACCTAATAAAGTAGGTAAGATCTTATCTACTGGAATGCCCGTAGCAAGTGCGGTTAATAAACTGACGATAATTAAAGCAACAAAAGCGTGTACTTTAAACTTCATAATAAGAACAAGCAGTAACAGAATGGCTGCTATCATTGTAAAAATAAGCATATATCCTCCGATATGTTTTTTGTTATCGGTAACATAGTTTTATTCACTATAAATGTAAATAGTGCGTTACTATTTATTTTAATTTTGTGAAATAGTTCAAATTTTCTGAAAAATATAGATGAATTCTCCACTTAAAATGCTATTTTAGTTTATATGAATAGGTTATCGGTAACATTTGGAGGTGGTATATGTCAGGAAAAGCATTTATTTTGATGGGAGTATCTAGTACAGGAAAAACATCTGTTGGAACAGCTGTTGCTCATCGTTTAGGTCTAAAATTGATTGATGGCGATGATTTACACCCAAGAGCCAATATCATCAAAATGGGAAGTGGAATTCCACTTAATGACGAAGATCGAAAACCTTGGCTGACTCGAATCAACGATGCTGCATTTAGCCTAGAGCAAAAGAGTGAGAAAGGGATTATTATCTGTTCTGCTTTAAAAAAACAATATCGTGATTTAATTCGCCAAGGGAATGAAAATATCACGTTCTTATTTTTACAAGGCTCATTTGAAACAGTTTTGGCACGAATGCAAAAACGCAAAGGACATTATATGAAAGTGGATATGCTAAAGAGCCAGTTTGATACCTTAGAAACACCTGATTTATCATTAGAACCTGACGTGATTTTTATTGATATTCAAGGCAATTTTGAGCAAGTGGTTGAGCAGTGTTTGGAGGCAATTAAGCCTTTAATTTAGATACTTTCACCAAGATGAATTTGATAACCTAGATTGATGATGCTTTTTTGTTGTGGTAGTCCATTAATTCGATCTAACAATTCTTGAGCTGCAACTTTCCCAATTTCTAGGCGTGGCGTGATCACAGTAGCGAGTTGTGGGGTGAGTGATTGCCCTACATCGTGTCCGTGAAAGCCTGCGATAGCTATTTGTGTTGGAATTTGAATACCTAAACGCTGGCATTCAAATAATGCTCCAATTGCCAAATCATCATTGGTACAGAAAATTCCATCTAAATCTGGAAACTGCTTTAAGGCTTGTCGTAATTGGCTTGAACCTAAACTAAATGAAGACGCTTGTTCCGTTTTCAAACTATGGGGAATCAATCCATATTTTTTCATTGCTAATTCATAGCCTTGCATTTTTAGCTGGGTACGTTTATCCATTCGAGCAGAAAAATAAACAATATTTTTATGCCCACGTTGGATCATTGTCTCCACCATAGCTTGAGCTGCAGAAATATTATCAAATCCCACCGCTTGCTGTATTCCGACTTCACTGCTATCCATAATCTCAATTACAGGAATATGAGCGATTTCTAGCATCTTTCGTGTACGTTCGGAATGATGATTTTCAGACAGAATAATCCCATCAACATTGTAAGAAAGTAGTGATTCAATTCTCTTTTCTTCTTTTTCAACACTATACCCATAGTGAGCCAACATTGTTTGATAGCCTGCTTGATCAGTAATCAGCTCAATCCCTTTAATCACATCAGCAAAAACTTGATTAGTTAAAGATGGTACTAATACACCAATTGCATGGCTTTTAGCATTAGACAAAATATCTGGGGCTCGGTTAGGAATATAACCAAACTGTTCTATTGCTTGAGCAATCCGCTCTTGAGTTGCAATAGCTACCGAATTTGGATTACGCAAATAGCGACTAACAGTCATTTTGGTAATACCAAGATGTGTCGCAATATCTTGCAAAGTCGGGCGTTTATGTTTGGTCATTAGTATGGATTAGAATAAATGGAAAACCAAAAGCGGTAAGATCCTTGCAAAATTTTACAGAAATCTCACCGCTTGTAGCGTTTATTTAGCCTTCGCAACTACTGCAACTGAGTAAGTTGCGGTTGAATACTTGGGCTGCACTCATTGAATATTGGTAGTAAATTGATTTTAAACCAAGTTCTTCTGCCGTTAAGTATAACTGGTTCAGATCACGAGCTGGGGTTGCTGGGTGAACCATAATATTGATACTTTGCCCTTGATCGATATATTTTTGACGCTGTGCCGCTTGCTGAATCACACTTAATTGACTGATTTCAGAGAAAGTTTTAAAGACATCTTTCTCTTGATCTGACAGTTGTGAAAGGTGCTGTACAGAACCATCATTGAGTAAAATACTATCCCAAATCTCTTGTGTATCAATACCTTTCTCTTGTAGCAGTTTCTCTAAGAATGGATTCTTATAAACGGTTTTAATTTTCGCTAAATCTTTAACATAATAGTTAGATTTAAATGGCTCAACGGAAGGCGATACACTACCTAAAATAAAACTACTTGATTTGGTTGGGGCAATACTCAATAAAGTCGTATTACGGCGACCATAGCCTTTCAGTAATTCAGGCTCTCCAAAACGCTGTGCAAGTTCTTTTGATGCTTGCAATGTTTTTTCTTGGAGCGTTTTAAAGATAATATTATTCTTCTGCATCGCTTCAAAGCTATCAAAAGCAATATTATTTGCCTGTAAATAACTATGCCAGCCTAATACACCTAAACCTAACGCACGATGTCTACGAGCAAAACGATTTGCACGATCTAAGAATGGAATTTCTGCACTTTTCTCAATAAACTCAGACATCACAACATCTAAGAAATAAGTTAGCACTTCTGGTGCATCGGTATCTTTCCACTCATCAAAATAGAGTAAATTCATTGATGATAAACAGCAAACAAAGCTCTCATCAGCACAAGATGGCAACATAATTTCTGTACAGAGATTTGATGCATGAACAGTCATATTTTTATCTTTGTACACATCTGGGCGACCAGCATTAGCATTATCTTTAAAGAACAAATACGGAATACCCGTTTCTGTTTTACGTTGCAAAAGTTTTGCCCAAAGTTGGCGCTTATATGGATCACCTGCTTTCATTGACTCTAGCCAATCGTGTCCAACACAAACACCATAGTACATTAATTGAATCGGATTACCTTCAGTATGAATATCAAGCCACTCATCAATATCACCATGCTCAATATCAATATAACCTGCGAATTGACCTTTACGAGATGTACCTTGAGAAATAACATCAATGACCGTATCAAACAACTTACTAAAGTTAAAAGAACCGTCTGACTTACCATTATTTTTAATTGCACTACCACGAGGACGAATATCGCCAAAATAGGCAGAAGTTCCCCCACCAATTTTGCTCATCATTCCGACTTCTGCGGTCGTTACCATAATTTCGTGAATAGAATCACCAATATAGCTACCAAAACAAGAGATTGGCAAACCACGATCTAAACCAAAGTTAGACCAAATTGGCGAAGAGAGGGAAAAATATCCACGAGCCATATAGTAATAGAATTTATCTGCATAGCCTTCGATACCAAGTTTATGCTCAGCATGTTCAGCAATAAAGCGAATACGTTCTAAGGCGGTTGTACCTTCTAAAAGGTAGCCACGTTGTAAGAAAAGGCGGCTATCATCATTTAACCAGTGGAAATCAGGACGGCTTTCGTCCGTATAGCCGAGATCAAATAATTTCGGCTGATAGTAAGCGTTAGAATAAGTCATCGGCGGTAATCTGCTTCATTTTTTTACTGTAATCGGTACTACGTTTGTTAAAGAAATCCGTTTCTTTCGTTGAAATGATCTCAATATCAAACCACTCTGTTTCTTTCAACATGTCAGGATCAATATCGTGCGGAGGCTCTAAACCTAATGCCAACAACGAATTATTATAGCGATGCATAATATAGTTCTCGACAGTTCTACGACTAATAAAGCTCAAGTCACCTTCTTCAAAGATCCAATCTAAAATACCACGCTCAGCTTCCAATGCTTGAGCTGCAAGCAATTTTAACTCTTCATAAAATTCAGGAGTGAAAAGGTCAGAATGTTCATCACGCAAAATTTCATACAATGCAATCCCAAAACGCCCATGAATTTCTTCTTCTTTTGAAGTTGCTTCAACGGCGTTTGAAATCCCTTTAAATAAATTACGATGTTTATTGAACGACATCATCACAAGGAATTGCCCAAATAACGAAATATGTTCAACGAATAGTGAGAATAATACGAGTGATAACACAAAACGATCCTGACCATCGTCTTTATCACGCATAAAATCTTCCATATAACGAATACGAGCCATTAAAGGTTCAATATCCGTAATCTGTGTGAACATCTCATTTAAGCCTAATTTTTCAAGTAAAAATGAATAAGCATCTTTATGGCGAACTTCACTCTCAGCAAAAGTCCCGCCTACATCATCAATTTCAGGTTTTGGAAAATAACGATATAAATCGCCCCAGAAACGTTTTACACTTACCTCAACTTGAGAGATTGCAAGCATTGTACGAGTAAGAACGTGGCGTTCATGATCGTTAATATTGGTACGATAATCTTGAATATCACCTGTGAAATTAAACTCAGTATGCAACCAATAAGAGTGGCGAATAGCATCTTTAAATTCGAGTAGTTCAGGGTATTCGTAAGGTTTAATTTGCAAACGTTTTTCAAAAATATTGCGAGACATAATGAATTAGACCTTTTAATTTACAATGTGAAACTGTGCCATATTCTAGAGATATTTTTTCTTAAAACAAGGTCTTGACAAATCGACAATGCGATTAGTTGGTAGTGAGTATTTGATTTTTAAAGGAAAAATTTTTTTGTAAATAATAGTCATGAAAATCACAACATATTGTTATTTGATATAACCATAATTACAATATATAGTAAAAACAAGCGGTTGGATTTCAGAACATTTTTGTAGAAAAATAGCACTGATCCGACCGCTTGAAATTTTAGCATTTTAGGTAATATTTATTTTAATCCATCTCGCTCATCAAGCTCGCATTTCCCCCCGCAGCAGCAGTGTTAATGCTGACCGCTTTTTCGTGAACAAGAGGGAATAAGGATAACGCTAAATCAAGGTTTTCTACATAGGTTAAAATAGCGCCTGAACGTGTTGCATAATGTGATTTTTCTTCCACTGAAAGTGGCTCTAACACAATCAGCGTACTGAGATTAGCAAGACTATTCAAATCATCAACAACGAGCACATTCCCTGCAAATTGAGTCGCTTGTTTGGCAAGTTCACTACTACGAGTAACCACCGCTTTACTTCCACATACCACAATGGCAATAAGTGCTTGAATTTGCTGATAAAGTGAGCCGTTACCGATTGCAACCACAGGGCGAGCTTCAAATCGCATAAAGTTATTTTCCCCGGTAATACCTTGCATTTTGAAGATCTTACCAAGAGGCGATTGACGGCTAAGGTTTTGGACTAAATCAAGTGCATTTTGACGTTCTGTGCCAGATAACACATTATTGATTCCTGTTACAAGTGATGTCGTATCAACGGTTTTTCCACCTTCTAAACCTGTTAACGTCCATTCAGAACGATTTACTAGACGTTGTAAATATAACGGACCACCTGCTTTCGGACCTGTTCCAGATAACCCCATTCCACCAAATGGTTGTACACCTACCACAGCCCCTACGGTATTACGATTGACATATAAGTTACCTGCGTGAATGGTATCAATCCAGAGATCGACCGTTTCATCAATACGGCTATGTAACCCACTAGTTAAGCCAAAACCTGTTGAATTGATGTCTGCCATCACTTGCGGTAATTTATCCGCATCAAAACGAATAACGTGTAGCACAGGTCCAAAAACTTCGTGTTTAAGTTGGCTGATATGATCGATTTCTAATAATGTTGGTGGAACAAAAATACCATTTTGTTCAATTTCAGGCTCAATCGCTACTTGATAATACGCACTTGCCACCTTTTTGATATTCTCAATATGATCTAACAAACGTTGTTGAGCAATTTTATCGATCACAGGGCCTACATCGGTATTGAGTTGTTGAGGTCTGCCTACTTTTAATTCCGCCATCGCCCCTTTTAACATCGTTAAAATATGGTCAGCGACATCACGTTGTAAATAAAGCACACGCAACGCAGAACAACGTTGCCCTGCTGAATCAAAGGCAGAGTTAAGCACATCAGCCACAACTTGTTCGCCTAATGCCGAGCTATCAACAATCATTGCATTTTGTCCACCAGTTTCAGCAATAAGCGGTACGATTTTTTCTGATTTTTGCAAGTTTGCATTGATATTCTTAGCGGTTTCTGTTGAACCTGTGAAAATAACACCGTCCACACGAGAATCTGATACTAACGCTGCACCGACTACTTTCCCACTTCCCGGTAAGCATTGTAATGCCTGTTTTGGAATACCTGCTTGATAGAATAAATTCACCGCATAATGAGCCATTAGTGATGTTTGCTCCGCAGGTTTTGCCAACACAACATTACCAGCGACTAAGGCAGAAGAGACTTCCCCAACGAAAATGGCGAGAGGGAAGTTCCAAGGGCTGATTGCAACCACAATCCCCCTTGGAGAACGATAACCTTCAGGATTTGAACGCACTTCTTTTGCATAATAGCGACAGAAATCGACCGCTTCTCTCACTTCGGCTATCGCATTATTTAAGGTTTTACCTGCTTCACGCACCGCCAAATCAAAAAGTTGTGGCATATTAGCTTCCATTAAATCAGCCATTTTCTCTAAGGCTTCGGCACGCACTATTGGCGAGGTATTTTGCCATTCTGATTTAAATTCACTCGCAAGCTCAAAGGCTTTCGCCACATCTCCTGCTGTGGCATCAACCACTTCGCCCACTAATTCAGAAATATTAGCAGGGTTGTACACAGGGCGGCTTTCTTCTTTTTCTGCTTTACCATCTGCAATTTGCGGTGCAGCGTGATACTCTTGGGTAGCCAGTTCATTCAGTTTTTCTTGTAATTGCTGTAAATGAATCGCATCAGTTAAATCATAGCCTTTTGAATTTTGGCGTTGATCAGCAAAGAGATTGACAGGTAGAGGAATTTTCGGGTGCATTGTTCCTTCTGTTACTGCGGCTTTCTCAACGGGATCTTTTGCTAAATCATCAATACTTAAATTTTCATCTACAATTTGATTTACAAATGAGCTATTCGCCCCATTTTCTAACAGACGGCGAACCAAATAAGCCAATAGTGTTTGATAAGAGCCCACAGGAGCATAAATACGGCATTGTACATTTAAGTTATTTTCGCCAACCACTTGATCGTAAAGGGTTTCGCCCATTCCATGTAGGCATTGGAACTCAAAACGTTTCCCTTTAGCTAAATGATAAATGGTAGAAAGTGTTTGAGCATTATGGGTAGCAAATTGTGGATAGATAACATCTTGAGCCGCTAATAATTTTTTAGCACACACAATATAGTTTAAATCTGTATGCACTTTGCGAGAGAATACAGGATAGCCTTCGGCACAATCCGTTTGAGCACGTTTTACTTCCGTATCCCAATATGCCCCTTTCACTAAACGGATCATCAACTGACGATTATTTTCACGCGCTTTTTCAATTAAATAATCAATCACGTGTGGACAGCGTTTTTGATAGGCTTGCACCACAAAACCAATACCGTTAAAACCAGCTAAATCAGGATCGGCTAATAAACGATCCATTAAATCTAACGAAAGTTCTAAACGGTCGGCTTCTTCTGCATCAATGTTTAAGCCAATATCATACTGTTTTGCTAGTAAATAAAGTTCTTTTAAACGAGGATAAAGCTCATCAATCACCCGTTGGTGCTGTGCCAAACTATAACGTGGGTGAATGGCCGATAATTTAACTGATACACCCGAAGATTTATACACCCCTAAACCACGAGAAACAGCCCCAACTGCGTGAATAGAGGCAACATAATCTGCATAGTAACGTTTAGCATCTTCTTCGGTAAATGCGGCTTCACCCAACATATCGTAGCTATAACGATAGCCCATCGCAAAACGTTTTTCGCCATTTTGAATTGCTTGCTGAATGGTTTCGCCTGTAACAAACTGCTTACCGAGCAAACGCATTGCCACATCAACCCCTTTACGAATAACAGGCTCCCCTCCTTTAGCAATTAAGCGAGAAAGTGCAGAAGATAGACTACTTTCACTATGAGTAGAAACTAATTTCCCAGTAATAACCAATCCCCAAGCGGCTGCATTAACAAATAAAGATGGGCTATTTCCCGTATGTGAACGCCAATCTCCTTTTGAAATTTTATCTCTAATCAATTTATCTGCTGTAGCAGTATCTGGAATACGCAATAATGCTTCCGCCAAGCACATTAACGCCACACCTTCTTGGCTAGAAAGTGAAAACTCGTGCATCAACGCATCAACGCCACTGGCTTTTTTGCGAGAAACACGCACTTTTTCCACTAATTTTTTAGTAAGAGATTTAATCTCCGCTGAAAACTCATCGGTTCTAGCTTGCTCTAACAGCTGCTGAACTAACATTTGTTCATCAATGCGATAATGTTGGCTTAACACAGGGCGAATACCTGTTTTTGGTAATAGTTGATAAGTTGATGTTGGCATATATTTCTCCTTAAAAGTGATGGTCAGCCCTTTTGCAAAAACATAGACAGAACTGACCGCTTTATATTTAAAATACAAAAAAGACGGAAGGATATATCCTGCAGATTATTGACAAAGTTTTTTTCATTCGGACGCCAGCGTGGCGTCCCTACAAGGAAAATTATAACCAATTGATAAATAACAGATTTTATTTTGTTGTGTAGGGACGCCACGCTGGCGTCCGTTTATTGAATACAACAAATTGGGGTTTGTCATCAGTCTGAAGGATATATCCTGCCGTCTTTATCTGCTTATTTACTCATTTCAGAATGATAGGCTTTTTCTGCCTTATCAAAGGTTTCAGTGATTGTTGCTTTTGGTGCTGGCGTAATAAGTGAAACAACCACAATGGCGATAGTCGCTAAAATAAAGCCCGGAATCATTTCATAAATACCACTATTTGGTACAACATCATTCCAAAATACCACTACTAATGCACCTGTTAGCATTCCCGCCATTGCACCTGCAGCATTCATTCTTCTCCAAAACAGCGACAAAATCACCACTGGCCCAAAAGCACAGCCAAAGCCAGCCCAAGCGTAAGAAACTAGACCTAATACTTTACTATTTGGATCTTGTGCTAGCAAAATTGCCAATACCGAAATTGCTAACACCATAATACGACCAAGCCAAACCAACTCTTTTTGAGTTGCATTTGGGCGTAACATTCCTTTATAGAAATCTTCGGTAATCGCACTTGAGCAGATCAACAATTGACAGCTTAACGTACTCATTACCGCCGCTAAAATTGCCGATAATAAAATCCCCGCAATCCAAGGGTTAAATAATAATTTAGAGAGTTCAATAAACACTTGCTCGTGGTTCTGATTAACCACTGCAGCTTGCTCAGGATTTGCAAAGAAATAAGCCTGTCCGAAGAAACCAATTCCGACTGCACCAAATAAGCAGATAATCATCCAAATCATACTAATACGGCGTGCGTTAGGAATAGATTTCACACTATCTGCTGCCATAAAACGTGCCAAAATATGCGGTTGTCCGAAATAGCCCAATCCCCAAGCGGATAGGCTCAATAGCCCGATAAATGTTGTACCTGTAAATAAATCAGTGAAATCTTTATTAACAGCTTCTCCTGCTTGCATAATCACAGTATGTGTTTGCTCAAAGCCACCCAAGTGAATTAACACAAAAATAGGTGTTAAAAAGAGTGCAAATAACATTAAACTTGCTTGGATAGTATCTGTCCAGCTTACAGCAAGGAAACCACCAATAAAAGTATAAATAATCGTGGCTAATGCACCATACCATAATGCAGTGGAATAAGGCACACCGAATAAGTTTTCAAATAGACGAGCCCCAGCCACTACGCCAGAGGCACAATAAATTGCAAAGAAAAAGAGAATAATACTGGCGGAAACAATTTTAAGTACTTTAGTGTTATCGCCAAAACGATGATGGAAATAATCAGGTAATGTTAATGCATTGGCATTATATTCTGTATGAACACGCAAACGCCCTGCAACAAAAAGCCAGTTTAAATAAGCCCCGATAGTTAAGCCAATTGCAATCCAACCTTCAACTAAACCAGCCGCATAAACTGCCCCGGGTAGCCCCATTAACAACCACCCCGACATATCCGATGCCCCTGCTGAAAGCCCTGTTACAAAGCTCCCCAAGCGGCGACCGCCAAGAATATAGTCTGATAAATTATGCGTAAAACGGTAAGCAATAAAGCCGATTAAGATCATTCCGATAATATAAATTAGGAATGTGGTTGTTGTTGGGTCAAAACCAAACATAGCCCAGTTCTCCTATAATAAGTAGATATAAAAGCATTAAATATAACAGGAAAATCTAGCTAATGTATAAATGACATATTAAAAGCCTAAAATTTATCCACTAATGCGATAAGGGCATTATAGCTTAAATCTTGATGAGCATTACAATATTTTAACAATTTTGAGAAGTGCTTAACATTTTTCTTTGAATATATTTTTATTAGAAAAATATAAGGGGCAAATATAATTTGCCCCAGATTATTGACAAAGTGTTTTCATTCGGACGCCAAGCGTGGCGTCTCTACAAAGAAAAAATATAACCAATTGAAAAATAAATATTTTATTTCAGTTTATTGACAAAGTCTTTTTTCATTCGGACGCCAGCGTAGCGTCCCTACAAGGAAAGTTATAACCAATTGAAAAATAAAAGATTTTATTTTGTTATGTAGGGACGCCACGCTTGGCGTCCACTTATTAAATACAACAAATTAGGGTTTGTCATCAATCTAGGGCAAATATAATTTGCCCCTACATATATTGAACATTACGCTTTTTTCAGAAATTCAGATTTAAGTAACAGCTTTCCACAATCTACGTTGT
The DNA here is from genome assembly GCF_053654055.1 of Ursidibacter sp. B-7004-1. Lineage (NCBI taxonomy): Bacteria > Pseudomonadati > Pseudomonadota > Gammaproteobacteria > Pasteurellales > Pasteurellaceae > Ursidibacter > Ursidibacter sp. B-7004-1. The sequence continues at coordinate 14,052 of NZ_JBSIUP010000037.1, forward strand.
GATCGCCAGCAACAAGGCGAATGCCTTTATATTTTGTGCCTTTTTTCAATACTTCTGATGAGCCTTTTAATTTCAAATCTTTAATTAAAATCACATCATCGCCGTCTGCAAGTAAATTACCATTGCTGTCTTTTACTATAAGTTGATCTTCATCGTGGCTTTCAACTTCTTCGCCTGTCCATTCATTACTACAATCAGGGCAAACGAATTGAATTGAGTCGTGATAAGTATTTTCTCCCTTGCAAGCAGGGCAAATTGGAAATTCCATCTTTCTTCCTTAAATAAAATTAAAAACATCGCTATTCTACAAGAAATAAGCGGTAATTTCTTCACTTTGATTTGTAAAAAATGAAGCATAACGCACCGCTTGTAAAACGGAGCAAGCATTAAACGTACCACCGCATATAAGAAAAAAGGACGTATTGCATTGCATACGTCCCAGATTATTGACAAAGTCTTTTTTCATTCGGACGCCAAGCGTGGCGTCCCTACAAAGAAGAATTATAACCAATTGAAAAATAAAAGATTTTATTTTGTTGTGTAGGGACGCCACGCTTGGCGTCCACTCATTAAATCAACAAATTAGGGTTTGTCATCAATCTGGGACGTATGCAATGCAATACGTCCTAAATTATATATCGTAGAGAGGGCTATCGCCCACTCTATCTCATCTTAATCACTACCATTGGTAGCCAATACCACCGCCGACATTAAAGTCTTTGCTTGTATTCGCACCAGCACTGAATTTAATAATTAACTTACCGTTATCGCTCATTTTTGAGTAACCCACAGCAACGGCACTTTGTCCATTATAGTTACCCACACCTAAGCCAACTACATTCGCACCCGGTCTAGTTACTTGTGGAATGTTAGCGACTGCAGTTGCCCCTGCGATACCGCCGCGTAAGCGTTTATCAACTTTACCAACAACTTCTTTAACTTGTCCTAAATTAACAGCGTCAGTATCTTTAACGGCTCTGCCTACATTTTTAATGCGATGCCCTTCCATATCAAGATCGCCCTTAATGCTGGTTCTGCCATTAACCACTAAATCGCCATCAACTCTAGAGTTTCCTTTAACGTGCTGGTTACCATCTATAGTTTGGTCGCCTTTAACGTGTTGGTTACCATCTACAGTTTGGTCGCCTTTAACGTGTTGGTTACCATCAATAGTTGAATTACCTTTAACGTGCTGATCACCATCTATAGTTGAATTACCTTTAACGTGCTGATCACCTTCAACCACTAAATTTTTACCAACAGTCAGATTACCTGCAACTTCTACTTCATTTAACTTAGTATGGTTAGTTACTTCAAGATCTTTAATTGT
>NZ_JBSIUP010000038.1:0-15110 GCF_053654055.1 Ursidibacter sp. B-7004-1
ACGCTGGCGTCCGTTTATTGAATACAACAAATTGGGGTTTGTCATCAGTCTGACTAATATCTTTTTTACCTACACGCAATTCAAATAATCCTTGCTTAATTGGGCGAGTATCAGGAAAGCGAAGCTCATTACCCAAGAGTTCAAGTTTATCCAATTTGGCTAATAGTTTTGCTTTCATTACATCATCAAGTTCTTCTATTTCGGAAAAAGCCTGTGGGTGGAATAGTAATTCAAACATATAAGTTATATTATGGTCTAAATTTGTTCTTATTATAACTTTAAAGAAATGTCTTTCAAGATAATTTAGAATTTATATCCATATTCTTATTAACCCAATTTTTATTTTTTGCTTTGACAAATTCAATCCCTTTATCTTGATAAGAAATACCCTCAAGTTGTAACAAATAACGCTTGGTCGGTAAACCACCACCAAATCCTGTTAAGGCTTGATTTTTACCAAGTACACGATGGCAAGGAATTAAAATAGAAATTGGGTTACGCCCAACTGCACCACCTACTGCCCGCATTGCATTGGGTTTGCCGAGTTGTTTGGCTAACTCCCCATAGCTAGTGGTTTTTCCATAAGGAATGGCTGAAAGTAATTGCCAAACAGATTGTTGAAAAGACGTACCGATAGGGGCAAGAAAATCTAATTGCGAAAATTCAATAGTATCCCCTGCGAAATAGCGGTCTAAAATATTTGATGTTTTGCAAAAAATATGACTAATCTCACCGCTTGTTTCGGTAACTTCTAGCCAGTTTTCAATGGAATAAGGGCGTTGTTCTTGTTCAAATTCGACACCAATAAGCCCTTTCTCTTGAGCAATAAGCAGTAATTTGCCAACGGGTGATGAATAAAATTGGTAATATGTTTGCATTTGTTATCCTAAAAGAAAAAGGCGTGTCACCGTAGTGTACACGCCTTTGAGGATTATTCTAGAGCATTTTAGAATTTATAATTCACATTTAAACCGTAAAGATTTGCTTTCGCTTTCACTTTGAAATCGGCTAAACCATCTTCATTGAATGCATTTTTGCTACCACGAAGGTGTGAGTAGCCTAAATCAGCAGAAAGATTTGGCGTAAAGCGGTAAGTTGCACCGAATGAATACCAAGTACGATCGGTATCTGGAATTGAAATTGATGGGTTAGTGATGCTAGCACTCTCGTCATAAGCCACACCAGTGCGTAATGTTAATGCTTCATTCACATCATAAGAGAAACCTAATGCAATGCGTGATGCATCGTTGAAGTTTTCTGTTTTATGGAATAATTCATTACCATTTGCAGAGTAAGCATTTAAACTCTTAAATGAACTCCAGTTAGTACGTTTATAGCTATATTGAACCGCTAATTTTTCGGTTAATTTATGGAAACCTGATACCTCCCAGAATGATGGTAAGGTTAATGAAAGTGAACCAGGAAGCGTAGCTCCACCCGTTATTGTATCAACAACACTTGGAATAGCGACTGCCACCGTATTTGAGTATTTACCTTTGAAATTCAATTTGATTGGCGAGTGGTATGCAAAACCTAAGCGGTTATTTTCATTGATTTCATAGAGTAAACCAACGTTCCAACCAAATCCCCATTTATCGCCTTTAAGTTTGTGGATTGTATCGCTTTCTTTCGTTAACGCATTGATTTGAGTTAATCCTCTAGCTGTTGCTTCTAGTCCTGCTTTTCTTGCATTTAAATTAGCAAGTGTTGCCTGAACCTGTGGTGAATTTTGTGCTTGCTGTGGTAACGCTTGTATTTGATTGATACCAGCTTCAATTTGTTGCAATCCTGCTTGTACTTTTGCTTGAGCAACTTCCACTGAGTTACCTAAGTAGCGTTCTAGTGTTGCTTTAGCGTGAACAGCATTTACACCAGCACCAATACTAAAGCCATAACCTAAATTATAGGCACCGCTTAAATTAACATTTACAGCAGAAAGATCCGTTCTACCACCGAAGAAGCCAGCACTATAATTTGAATTAAATTCTGATTTTAAACCGTAGTTTACATTTACACCGCCACCTACAGAAAAACGATCATTAATAGGTGCGACAATATAAGCATTTGGTACGATTGCATTTGGAACAATGTTTCTGTGAGATGCATTTTGACCAGAAACTAATCTGCCTGAAATGTGAATATCTGAATCTACATAAACCCCACCCGCAGAAATTTCAACTTGTTTAAATTTAGTCATTAAAGCAGGGTTTGTGGCGACAACAGAAGCGTCATTAGCAACGGCAGCATTACCTGCGTATGCCATACCTAAACCAGAAGTAGAGACTTCAGCAAGTTGGAATGCGGCTGCAGAAGCCCCTGCGGCTGAAAAAGTGAAAATTGTAGCTAGCGTTGTTTTTGTAAATTTAGTCATTGGGTAATTCTCCATAAAATAAGCGGTTAGATTGTAAAATTATTTTGCTAACCACTTGCAAATATAAAACGAGCGTGATTCTACGGAGCTAGATGTTATCAAGCAATGTAATTTAACAATTTTGCAAAGAGTTCCGACCAGTTGGATTGAACTTATTTGAATGAAATATAGGTAATGTTTGCGATTAGAAATTAACAAGAGTAAAATAATCTCAACTATTCTACAATTATTTATCGACTAAAATGAGGTGAAAAATGGCTGAATGTAAAGCAAATGAAAGCCCAATGTGTTGTTGTGTTGATGTTGGCACTATTATTGATAACAGCGATTGTGCGGTTGATTTCTCACAAGTTTATGCAACCCAATCAGAAGCAGAAGATGCGTTAGCTTATTTAACCAGCAAAGCAAGAGCCGCAGAGTCTGAACCTTGCCAAATTACGAGTGAAATTAAGTCAGTAGCTAATGGCTATGAGTTAGCTGCTCGTTTTGATTTTAGTTGTCAGGCAGAAACAATGATTTTTCAGCTATCAACAAGATAATTTTAAGATTTGTCTTAATTGTAAGGAGATAGAAAATGAGCGTAATAACTAGTCTAGAACAGTTAGATCTAAACCGTAGTTACAGTTACTCCGACTATCTTTTATGGCAATTAAAAGAACGCGTAGAAATTATCAAAGGTAAAATTCTAGCAATGTCGCTAGCACCTAATAGGTTGCATCAACGTATCTCAATGAAATTAACGTTACAACTTGCTAACGTTTTTGATAATCATCAGTGTCAGCTATATGTTGCCCCTTTTGATGTTCGTTTTCCTGATGAAAATGGCAATGTAAAAACCGTTGTTCAACCTGATTTATGTGTAATTTGCGATCCGAACAAATTAGATGAACAAGGTTGTATTGGGGCACCAGATTTAATTATTGAAATTTTATCGCCAGGCAATTCTAAGCGAGAAATGAAAGATAAATATGAGCTGTATCAAGAACAAGGTGTTAGTGAGTATTGGGTTGTTCGTCCTGAAGAACGGAATATCCACATTTATCTACTTGAAAATGGGCGTTATATTGGTATCGCCCCTGTGGTTGAAGATGAAATTATTACTTCGGTGAAATTCCCCGCATTGAGTTTTTCAACAGAAGGATTATATGATTTATAAAACAGCTATTTGGCATTGTCAGAGTACTGATAAACCTTAACTTGTTATATTTAATAAATAGACGCTAATGTAGTATCTCTACATAAAAATACTTTATTTGTCAATAATCTGAAATTCGGGATATTCTCTCGAATTTTTTCAATTAATCACTAAAACCTTTCAATTCAATAACCCAAAAAAACTTGACTAAATTAGTAGGGTATATCAGAATTTGTGCCTACTAAATGGTCATTCGTAAATAAGGCTAAATGTATGAAATTGACATCAAGAGGTCGCTATGCGGTAACAGCGATTTTAGATATTGCTTTACACGGTAAATCATTGCCTGTAAGCCTTGCTGATATAGCTGAACGCCAAGCAATTTCGCTTTCTTATTTAGAACAGCTTTTTGCACAATTACGCCGTGAAGGGATTGTTCATAGTGTAAGAGGTCCGGGCGGTGGCTATCAATTAGGTAAAACCCCAGATGAAATCAATGTGGGAATGATCATCACAGCAGTAAATGAAAGCGTTGATGTATCAAAATGTAAAGGGAGCGGGAATTGCAGTAATAATAGCCAATGCCTAACCCATTCATTGTGGGAAAGATTAGAAATTCAGATTGAACAATTTTTACATACAATTACTTTGGCAGAGCTGGTGGAAGAACATCGTGATCACGATTGTGAAAAAGCACATTGCCACGAACACCATCGCCATTAAATAAAAAGCATTTGCTTAACTTAGGAGTAACAATGAAATTACCAATTTATTTGGATTATGCAGCAACTACACCAATGGACGAACGTGTTGCGAAAAAAATGATGGAATATATGACAAAAGACGGTATCTTCGGAAACCCAGCGTCTCGCTCACATAAATTTGGGTGGGAAGCAGAAGAAGCTGTTGATATTGCTCGTAACCAAATCGCAGATTTAATCGGTGCAGATGCTCGTGAAATCGTTTTCACATCAGGTGCAACAGAATCTGATAACCTTGCTATTAAAGGTGCTGCACATTTCTACCAAACAAAAGGTAAGCATATTATTACTATCAAAACTGAGCATAAAGCGGTGTTAGATACTTGCCGTCAATTAGAGCGTGAAGGTTTTGAAGTAACTTACTTAGAGCCTGAAACAAACGGCTTAGTTGATGTTGCTGAATTAGAAGCTGCAATTCGTCCAGATACAATTTTAGTTTCTGTGATGCACGTAAATAACGAAATTGGTGTCATTCAACCAATCGCAGAGATCGGTAAAATTTGCCGTGCGAAGAAAATTATTTTCCACGTTGATGCAACCCAATCAGTCGGTAAAATTCCAGTAAACGTACAAGAATTAAACGTTGATTTAATGTCATTCTCAAGCCACAAATTATACGGACCAAAAGGTATCGGTGGCTTATATGTATGCCGTAAACCACGCGTACGTTTAGAAGCAATCATTCACGGTGGTGGTCACGAACGTGGTATGCGTTCAGGTACATTACCAGTACACCAAATCGTTGGTATGGGTGAAGCATATCGTATTGCTAAAGAAGAAATGGCAACAGAAATGCCACGCATTAAAGCATTGCGTGACCGTTTATACAAAGGCTTTGAAGGAATGGAAGAAGTTTATGTAAACGGTACAATGGAAGAAGGTAAACGTGTTGATAGTAACTTAAATATCAGCTTTAACTTCGTGGAAGGTGAATCAATGATGATGTCATTAAAAGACATCGCAGTATCATCAGGTTCAGCTTGTACATCTGCAAGTTTAGAGCCATCTTATGTACTTCGTGCATTAGGTTTAAACGATGAATTAGCACATAGCTCAATTCGTTTCTCTATTGGTCGTTGGACAACGGAAGAAGAAATCGATCACACGATCGAAATCGTGAAAAAAGCCGTAAATAAATTACGTGAACTTTCTCCACTTTGGGAAATGTTTAAAGATGGCGTTGATTTAGATGCTATTGAGTGGAATCACCACTAATTTATCACCGCATAATTTAATTATCTCGGGCGTAGCTCATACGCCTTAAACAAAAAGGAATACAAAATGGCATACAGCGATAAAGTTATTGATCACTATGAAAACCCACGCAATGTTGGTACTTTTGATAAAGAAGCAACAGATATTGGTACAGGAATGGTAGGAGCACCAGCTTGTGGTGATATTCTACGTTTACAAATTAAAGTAAATGATGCAGGTATCATTGAAGATGCTCGCTTTAAAGCATATGGTTGTGGTTCAGCAATTGCGTCAAGTTCATTGATCACTGAATGGGTAAAAGGTAAATCATTAGATGAAGCTGCACAAATTAAAAACAGCGACATCGCAGAAGAGCTTGAATTACCACCTGTAAAAGTACACTGCTCAATTCTTGCAGAAGATGCAATTAAAGCAGCAATCGCAGACTATAAAGAGAAACAAGCTAAGTAATGCTTGAATAAGCGGTTGGTTCTTGCAAAATTTTTGCGAGAACTGACCGCTTGTATTTTAAATTTATAGTCAATTTTAAAGTTATTTCAGTACCAATTTATATAGAGTAAAATTAAATAGTTTTAAAACTGATTATATTCAAGCAAGGAGAAAAAATGAGTATTACCCTAACTGAAGCAGCCGCAAATCGAGTACGCACCTTTTTAGAAAATAGAGGAAAAGGTATTGGATTGCGACTGGGTGTTAAAACATCGGGTTGTTCAGGATTAGCGTATGTACTTGAATTTGTTGATGTCTTAAACGAAGATGATCAAGTGTTTGAACAATATGGCGTAAAAGTTATTGTTGATGAAAAGAGTCTTGTTTACCTTAGTGGCACCGAATTAGATTATGTTAAGGAAGGTTTAAACGAAGGGTTTAAGTATAACAATCCAAACGTTAAGAATGAATGTGGTTGTGGCGAAAGTTTTAATGTATAGGAGTTAAAAATGGCAAACCCATTTGAGTTATTTAATTTACCTGTGCAATTTGAAATTGATTCCGCTCAGCTATCAGAACGTTATTTAGCGTTACAGAAATCTCTTCACCCTGACAATTTTTCAGCAAGTTCAAGTACAGAACAGCGTTTAGCAATGCAAAAATCGGCAGAAGTGAATGATGCTCTACACATTTTAAAAGACCCTATTTTACGAGCAGAAAGTATTATTCAAATTCACACAGGTGAAAATCGAGATATTGAGCAAAAAAGTCAGCGAGATATGGCTTTTCTAATGCAACAACTAGAATGGCGTGAAACCTTAGAAAGCATTGAAACAAGCAAGAATGAAACAAAGCTCACTGCATTTACCCAAGAAATTGAGCTAGAACAGAAAAAAATAATCGAACAATTAACTAATTTGTTAGCTCAACAACAATGGGAAAATGCACTAATAGTCAGTGATAAACTTCGTTTTATTAAGAAACTATTGGTAGAAATCGAGCGAGTGGAAGAAAAATTGTTTGATTTTTAGGGAAACATAAGTAATGAAAAAATCAACCATAATTGTTAAAAACACAGAAGTTAGTTTAATTCAAACTGATGAGCAAGATTATATCTCTCTAACAGATATGTTAAAGGCAAAAGATGGCGATTTTTTTATTACAGATTGGTTGAGAAATCGTAATACGATTGAATTTTTAGGTATTTGGGAAAGTATCTATAACCCTAATTTTAATTATGGCGAATTCGCCATAATTAAAAGTCAAGCTGGACTGAATAGCTACAAAATTAGTGTCAAAGAATGGGTTGCTAAAACAAATGCAATTGGTTTACAAGCTAAAGCTGGTCGTTATGGGGGAACCTATGCTCATAAGGATATCGCTTTTGAGTTTGGAATGTGGATTAGCCCAGAATTCAAAATTTACCTCATTCGTGAGTATCAGCAACTAAAAGAAGAAGAGCAAAAACGTTTAGCAAACCCTTGGAATATTCATCGAACCTTAGCGAAGGTAAACTATCGTATTCACACAGATGCAATAAAAAGTCAGATAATTCCCAATAAACTGACAGCCTCTCAAACATCTATAATATATGCAACAGAAGCTGATTTATTAAATATGGCATTATTTGGGCTAACGGCTAAGCAATGGAGGGAGGCTAACCCGAAAAAAGAAGGCAATATAAGAGATTATGCATCCATTGAACAACTATTAGTATTAGCTAATTTAGAAAGTATGAATGCTGAACTCATTCATATGAATATCTCTCAAGAGCAACGTTTGATTCAGTTAAATGAAATGGCAATTCGCCAATTACAAGTATTAACTTTCAATTTGCTGGATATGAAAGCAGTAATGTTAGAGAATAATTAAATGAAATCATTAGAAGAACTAGTAGATCAAAATCCTGCTTGGAATATTGTAAAAACGTGGTTTGACTCAGCTAACAATCATTATGAAGTGCTAGATCCTGATGTTGAAAATGCGAGTAAAGAACTAGTAGGAATGCAACTTTCAACGGCAACGCCACTTGGTTCAATGATTTTTTATACAGGTGGATTGCTTATCGATTACGGTTGGTTACGCATTCTAGGTTCAGGCAATTCAAAATTATCTCGCGGTTTTTTTGAATGGAATTTTGGTAAAACCTTTGAACAATCGGGTGAAAGACCATTCCATTTACTGATTGCAGATGATGTTGTCGGCGGTTATTTTGCGATCAATGGTGGTGGGCTAGGCGATAAAGTTGGGTTAGTTCATTATTTCCACCCGAAAAAACAGAAATGGGAAAGTATCGGTCTAAACTATTCTCAATTTCTTGGCTGGGCTTTAACGGCAGATATTGCAAGTTTTTACCACGATTTACGTTGGGAAAACTGGCAAAAAGAGATTGAAAAAATAAGTGGTAATCAAGTAATTAACGTTGAGACCAAACAAATTCAACCGATTGAACGCCACTATCAAGCAACATTCGCTCCTGACGATATGGGATATGCGGTGAATTAAGCATTGCAACATTCTCTCCACCAATAGGAGAGAGAATAATTTATATATAGAAAGATAGATAAAAGAGATAAAAATGGCATTACTTCAAATTGCAGAACCAGGACAAATGGCAGCTCCTCACCAGCACAAATTAGCGGTGGGAATTGATTTAGGTACAACTAACTCATTAGTCGCAAGTGTGCGTAGTGGTCAAGCACAGGTGTTGCTAGATGAAAAAGAGCGAGCGTTAGTTCCATCAGTCGTTTATTACGCTCCTGAAGATAAACTGGTTGGCATTGAGGCTTTTGAGAAAGCAACTAGTGAGCCACAAAATACGATTGTATCGGTAAAGCGTCTAATTGGTCGCTCTTTAGCAGATGTTGAACAGCGGTATCATAATTTACCTTATCAATTTGTTGCGAGTGAAAATGGCTTACCACTGATTCAAACCCCGCAAGGGAATAAAAGCCCGATTGAAGTATCGGCAGATATTTTAAGTCATTTAAATCAATTTGCAGAACAGCGTCTAGCCGGTGAATTGTCAGGGGTTGTGATCACAGTACCTGCTTATTTTGATGATGCACAACGTCAAAGTACTAAAGACGCAGCACGTTTAGCAGGGCTAAATGTATTACGTTTACTGAACGAACCAACCGCAGCAGCTATTGCTTACGGTTTAGATAGCGGACAAGAAGGAGTTATTGCCGTTTATGATCTAGGTGGCGGTACTTTTGATATTTCAATTTTACGTTTAAGTCGTGGTGTGTTTGAAGTGTTAGCCACAGGCGGAGATACTGCTCTTGGTGGCGATGATTTTGACCATTTATTAGCAAATTGGATTGCTGAACAAGCAGGATTTAAACCTGAAAATGCCAGCCAACAACGAGAACTTTTAACTTTAGCAACTCAAGTGAAAGTGGCTCTTTCACAAGCGGAGAGTTTCTCTGTGAATTTTGCAAACTGGAGTGGCGAAATCAACCGTTTGCAATTTAATGAGCTAATCCAACCGCTTGTTAAACGTTCTTTGATGACTTGCCGTAGAGCCTTAAAAGATGCAGGTGTCGCAGCAAGTGAAGTGCGTGAAGTGGTAATGGTTGGTGGCTCAACACGAGTGCCATTTGTGCGTGAGCAAGTGGGCGAGTTTTTTGGACGTACGCCATTAACATCTATTGACCCAGATAAAGTAGTTGCCTTAGGTGCAGCAATTCAAGCAGATATATTAGTGGGTAATAAACCTGATTCTGAAATGCTACTTCTTGATGTTGTGCCATTATCTTTAGGTATTGAAACAATGGGTGGTTTAGTCGAGAAAATTATTCCACGCAATACCACAATTCCTGTGGCAAAGGCTCAAGAATTTACGACATTCAAAGATGGACAAACTGCAATGACGGTTCACGTTGTACAAGGAGAACGTGAGCTAGTTGATGATTGTCGCTCTTTAGGGCGTTTTACGTTGCGTGGTATTCCACCAATGGTTGCAGGAGCTGCTCATATTCGAGTAACTTATCAAGTTGATGCCGATGGTTTATTAAGTGTAACCGCAATGGAAAAATCAACTAAAGTGCAGGCATCTATCCAAATTAAACCATCTTATGGATTAACCGATGATGAAGTGACAGAAATGATCCGCTCATCAATGGCAAATGCCAAAGAAGATATGGAAGCTCGTCAGCTTGCTGAAGTTCGAGTTGATGCAGATCGGGTAATCGATCAAGTAGTCATTGCCTTACAAGAAGATGGTGCAACATTACTCACTGTTGAAGAGTTTAAAGCGATTGAACAGGAATTAGCAAAACTGATTGCTGCTAAACAGCAAACAGATCGTCAAGCAATTCAACAAGGAATTAAAGATGTTGATCTTGCCACTCAAGAATTTGCTGCAAGACGAATGAATTTATCTATTCAGAAAGCATTAGCAGGTAAAACTGTTGATGAAATTATTAAATAAGAGGATATTATGCCAAAGATTGTTTTTCTTCCGAATGAAGAATTTTGCCCAGAGGGTATGGTTATTGAAGCTCAAGAAGGTGAAAACTTATTAGAAGTTGCACACAACGCAGGCGTTGAAATTCACCACGCTTGTGACTGCTCTTGTGCTTGTACAACTTGCCACGTTGTGATTCGTGAAGGTTATGATTCATTAAATGAAACAACTGAGCAAGAAGAAGATATGCTAGACAAGGCTTGGGGCTTGGAAATGGATAGTCGCCTGTCTTGTCAATGTGTTGTTGGAAAAGAAGACCTTGTCGTTGAAATTCCAAAATATAACTTAAATCACGCAAATGAGGCTGCACACTAATGAAATGGACAGATACCCGAATGATCGCAGAAAATCTGTATGATATGAATCCAGATTTAGATCCAACAACCGTACGTTTTACCGATATGCATAAATGGATTTGCGAAATGGAAGATTTCGATGATGATCCAGAAGCATCAAATGAACATATTCTTGAAGCAATTTTAACGATTTGGTTGGAAGAGTACGAGTAAAATTTCTTCTCATTTTGACTAAAAATCGATACTACAAAAGTAGATGTAATGGACAAAATAGGTTAAAGTTTATGTACTTTAACCTATTTTTATAAAAACTATAATAGGGTGCTTTTGATTTTATCTGAAATATTTTCCGCCGTTAAACCTAACTCTGCATAGGCTTCAGCTTGGGTTGCTTGAGGGATAAAGAAATCAGGAATACCTAACATCATAAGCGGTTTGATTTTGCCAATTTTTTGCAAATATTCATTAACCGCACTACCAGCACCGCCTTGAATCGCATTTTCTTCGAGTGTAACAAGTAATTGATGGCTATCAGCAAGTTCTGCAATAATCTTTTCATCTAATGGTTTAACGAAACGCATATCTACAAGCGTATAATTATACTGTTCTGCAACTTGTTTGGCTTCACTAAGTAGTGTACCAAAATTCAGAATAGCAACTTTTTCCCCTTGTCTTAAGACATTGGCTTTACCGATTTCTAAAGCGTCTAATGGCTGTAATTCAACGCCTTGAGCATTACCACGAGGATAGCGAATTGCACTTGGTGTATTCATTTTATAAGCGGTATAGAGCATCTGACGCATCTCATTTTCATCACTTGGTGTCATAATCGTCATATTTGGAATACAACGCATAAAACTTAAATCAAATGCCCCTTGATGAGTTTGTCCATCTGCACCGACAATACCTGCTCTGTCAATCGCAAAAATAACAGGGAGATTTTGGATCGCAACATCGTGAATAAGCTGATCGTAAGCACGTTGTAAGAAACTGGAATAGATTGCTACTACGGGCTTATATCCAGCAATCGCTAAACCTGCTGCAAATGTAACGGCGTGTTGTTCTGCAATAGCAACATCAAAATACTGTTCAGGAAAACGCTTAGAAAATTCCACCATTCCAGAGCCTTCACGCATTGCAGGGGTGATGCCAATCAATTTTGGATCTTGTTCTGCTATTTCACACAACCAATTTCCAAAAATATTTGAATAGGTTGGGGCAGATTTTACTTGGGGTAACTTACCGCTTGTGTGGTCAAATTTAGGTACACCGTGAAAGCCAATAGGATCTTGTTCAGCAGGCGTATAGCCTTTTCCTTTTTTGGTTTTAATATGTAGGAATTGTGGGCCAGACATATTACGCATATTCTTCAGCGTAGCGATTAATTCATCAATATCGTGTCCGTCAATAGGGCCGATATAGTTAAAACCTAACGTTTCAAACATCGTACCAACAGGCGAAACAAAACCTTTCATATGTTCTTCGGTTTTGCGAACAAATTCTTTGATTGGTGGTAAACCAGACAATAATTTCTTGCCACCTTCACGCAAAGTTCCATAGAGCGAGCCAGTAAATAAGCGTGCAAGATGATTATTTAACGCCCCAACGTTCTCAGAAATAGACATTTCATTATCATTGAGAATAACCAACATATCGCTATGTAATGAACCTGCGTGGTTAATTGCTTCAAATGCCATTCCAGCAGTAATCGCACCATCTCCGATAACACAAACGGTTTTACGCCCCGCATTTTCTTTTTCAGCCGCAACAGCGATCCCTAATCCTGCACTGATAGATGTTGATGAATGACCAACGCTTAATACATCATAAAGGCTTTCTTCTCGCCAAGGGAATGGGTGTAGTCCATCTTTTTGGCGAATAGTGTGCATTTGCTCTCGGCGACCAGTTAAAATTTTATGTGGATAGGCTTGATGACCAACGTCCCAAATCAGTTGGTCAAATGGAGTTTGATAAACATAATGCAGAGCCACTGTTAATTCAACAACACCTAAACCAGACGCTAAATGACCGCTTGTTTGACTGACGGATTCGAGCAAATAAGCTCTAAGCTCATCACATAGAGCGTGAAGTTTTTCTTTGGGTAATAGGCGCAAATCTTCAGGTGAGTTAATTTGCGTAAGTAAAGGATAGTTTTTCTGCATAATTTATCTTTATAGTTAGTTTAATGGTTTCCCATTAAAATAATCATCAATAATAGGTATAAATTTAGGCTTTTAGCTCATCAGTTAAGGTTGGTTGAATGCTGTTTAAAATCTCTTTCACAACACGTCCATTTCCAGCAACGATGTTACCTGATTTTAAATAATCTGTACCACCAACAAAGTTTGTCACTAAAGCCCCCGCTTCACGAGCAATTAAGTCGCCTGCTGCACAATCCCAAGGTTTTAAGCCAATCTCAAAATAGCCATCAATTCTACCTGATGCAACATAAGCAAGGTCTAATGCTGCTGAACCTGTACGGCGGAAATCAGCTACACCATTATTCATTAAGGCTTCAACCATATTCAAATGTGCATTACGATGTTTAGCAACTTTAAATGGGAAACCAGTGGCTAAGATGCTACCGTTTAGATCACGACGTTCACTATCAATGCGTAAACGGAATTCATTTAATTTTGCACCTTCGCCACGCACAGCAGTGAATAATTCATTACGGATAGGATCGTAAACAACACCCACTTCGGTACGACCATTAACACGAATGGCGATTGAAACTGAGAAATGTGGGAAACGTTTAACAAAATTTGTTGTGCCGTCTAATGGATCAATCACCCATTGAATATCGTTATTTTCACCAGCAATAATTCCTGATTCTTCGCCCACAATAGCGTGTTCAGGGTAAGATTTGCGAATAACTTCAATAATGGCTTCTTCTGCGGCTTTATCCACAGAAGTAACATAATCATTTGTGCCTTTATTAGCAACTTGGGTATCTTGGGGGGCTAATTCATAGCCTTTAGCAATAATATTGCCAGCTTTTCGTGCTGCACGAATAGCGATATTTAACATTGGATTCATAATTCCACCAGATTTTAAAGAACATACATAAAAAGAATTGAATTATAGTGAAAGTTAAACAATAGGGCAAATAAAAAAGCCTATAATGACAAGTGGCTTATCTGCTATACTGAAACCAATTTTATTGCCTATATGGAACAGTTTTATGAATAACAAATTTCAAACTAAATCACCCCGTTTTAAAAGTATTGAAGAACGTGGAGAACCGACTTTTAAATCGACAAGATCGGATAAAAACACTCATCGAAATACTCGTAATACTCAAGAAAAAAGAGAAAAACGTAATGATGAGTTTCGCAGAAATGAACGTAGTAATGATCGTAAAGATGATAGAAAGTCTAAGTTAGGAGGTAGTATTGCCCCAAATTACGACATTTACCCAACAGAAGGTAAAAGAGCCAGTGGAGAAGGCTCAGTAAAAATCAGTGTAAAAGGGGGAGGTCGTTCTACGGAGAAAAAAACAGGCCCACTTTCACCTAGAGCCCCTGAAAAAATTCGTAATAACCGAGCCACAGAAATGAAAGTTTATGGTGAAAATGCTTGTCATACGTTATTTCAACAACGTCCAGATGCAATTATTCGTTTATGGGCAACCGTTGAAGGTGCGAAGAAAGCAGGAGAACTACTGAGTTACTTAGCCGAACAGAAAAAGGCTTATCACGTTGTTGATAGTGAAGAAATGGAACGTGTAACAGGAACTGAACACCACGGTGGTATCTGCTTACTAGTAAAAAAATCTACCCCATTTTCGTTGGAAGGCTACTTACAAATCCCTCGCCAGCGTGATTGCTTAGTCTTATTAGACGGGGTGAATAATGCACAAAATGTAGGTGGAATTATGCGTACTTGTGCATTCTATGGCGTAAAAGGCATTATTGTGGAACAAAATGATATCCTTAATTCCAGTAATGCGGCACGAGTTGCAGAAGGGGGATTGGAGTTTGTCCACTCTCTAGAAACTAAACACAAACAAATTGCTTTAGCACAATTACGCAATGCAGGTTATCAAATTGTCCATTTAACTCGTCAAAAACAAGCTAAAGCATTAGCAAAAACAACTTTGAATGAAAAAATTGTATTTGTACTTAGTGAAGTTGTTGCAAATGATGTGGAATATCCAGAAGATACCAATGTTCAGCTCTCATTTGCTAACCCGTTAAATAGTGGTTTAAATGTGGCAGTAAATACAGGCATTCTTCTTGCACAATGGTATCAGAGCCATATTCTTTAGAAGGTATATAGAAAATAATTAGTGCAATAGGCAAAATAGTTGCTAAATTAAAGGATTGATAGAACAAAATATAAGAGTTTCCTTTTTTGTTTAGATTGAATATTAATACGTTCTAAACAGGAAACTCTCATTTTTATCATCATTTGTTAAATTAACTCCAAT
>NZ_JBSIUP010000039.1:0-14066 GCF_053654055.1 Ursidibacter sp. B-7004-1
CCTTTGTCGCCGGTTTCACCTTTATCACCGGTATCACCTTTGTCGCCGGTTTCGCCTTTATCACCGGTATCACCTTTGTCGCCGCGTTCGCCTTTGTCGCCGGTTTCACCTTTGTCGCCGCGTTCGCCTTTTAGTGTGCCACACATCGCAATTGTCTCAGGACTTATCCCTTCTAGTGATGATCCTGGTGGTGGGCAGCTATAACTTGTAGCAAGTGCTGATTGTGGTTGAGCAGAAAACGCACCCAAACCAAGCAGTACCGCTAAACTTAATTTAGATTTATTAAACATAAATTGTTCCTATTTATTGTTATGTATTTAAAACGGGATAATCGCTTAAATTACCCTTGTAAAAATTAGATAAAAGAAAACTTCCCTATCCTAAAAAAAAAAAAAAAAAAAAACAACAGAAACACCTGATTAATAGGTGATATTTTCAATATTTTACAATTCTGACTCTCTCCAGATTAGAATACTTGCCTTTCCTAATTAACCTCTCTACAATTGATACTTTTCCGACTCCGAGCTTGTGTACCTAAGTTTGAGCCACCGTTCGAATATTTAAGCGGTGAGATTTTTATAAATTTTTGCAAAAATAAGGTAGCAAGCCTGTAATCCAAATCATTTAACTAGCGTCTATCTAAATAAAATAATGAATTTGGGTTCAATGGATTAGCGAGAAATTGCTTGTCCACTCGTGCTTAGAAAGGTGTCAAATGCAAAATATCCCGATAAAAAATGTCGGTGATGGAACAGGCCCAGGGCTTATTGACCGCTTTGCCCGTCAATATGTCTATCTGCGATTATCTATTACCGATGTATGCAATTTCCGTTGCAACTACTGCTTGCCTGATGGCTATCAGCCACCTTCACAACGTCAAACGTTTTTACGAGTTGATGAGATTCAGCGTATTGCAAAAACCTTCGCCAGCTTAGGGACTGAAAAAGTGCGTATTACAGGCGGTGAGCCGACATTACGCAAAGATTTTTTAGAAGTCGCTCATTCTATTTCACAAACCGCAGGTATCCACCAAGTTGCTCTGACAACCAACGGCTATCGAATGGCTAGAGATGTCAAGCTCTGGCAAGAAGCTGGAATTACCCATTTAAATGTGAGTGTGGATAGCCTTGATCCCCGCCAGTTCCACCTAATTACAGGGGAAAATAAACTGGCATCAATTTTGGCGGGTATTGATCGTGCCTTTGAAATCGGTTATCAGAAAGTCAAAGTCAATGCTGTTTTGATGAAACAATATACGGCAAAAGGGCTAGATGATTTTCTACGTTGGATTAAAGGCCGCCCAATTCAAATGCGATTTATTGAGCTAATGGAAACAGGCGAGATGGATCACTTTTTTAAACAGCAACATCTGTCAGGACAACAAATTCTAACCCGACTACAACAAGAAGGCTGGCAATTAAAACCTAAAGCTATTACAGATGGCCCAGCTAAAGTGCTTTCTCACCCCGATTATCAAGGGGAAATTGGTTTAATTATGCCTTATGAGAAACATTTTTGTGCCAGTTGTAACCGCTTGCGTGTATCCGCTCTAGGTAAATTACACCTTTGTTTATTTGGTGAAGAAGGTATTGATATTCGAGATTTATTGCAATCGGACGAACAACAATTACAGCTAGAAACTCGTTTAAAATCTGCCTTGCAAGGTAAACGTGAGCATCATTATCTGCATATTGGCGATAGTGGTGTCAGAAATAATTTAGCAAGTATTGGGGGATAATGTGATTTCCCCCATTCTTTACTCAAAAATGGAACTCTCTGTGTGATCTGTACTGCAAATATACATTTGCTAATTATTGTAGGGGATATTATCGTAGGACCTATTGTCGTAGGGGCTATTATCGTAGGGGCTAATTACATTAGCCCCAGATTATTGACGAACTTATTTCGTGTAGGGTGGGCTTAAGCCCACCACAGACCGCTGACAAACCCTAATTTGTTGTATTCAATAAACGGACGCCAGCGTGGCGTCCCTACACAACAAAATAAAATCTGTTATTTTTCAATTGGTTATAACTTTTCTTGTAGGGACGCCACGCTGGCGTCCGAATGAAAAAAGACTTTGTCAATAATCTAAGGCAAATATGATTTGCCCCAATTCCCCCAAATGAATAAAATATGGAAATTAAAGCGTAATCTATTCTCACTATGCAAAAAAATCATAAAAACCCACCTCTTACGGCGGAGCAAAAAACCTTATTATCACAATTACAACAAACGACTTTGGTTGATTCTCGCCGTTTAGCCAACCGTATTCGTGGGTTAAATCAAATTAAAAATGAGAATGCTAAACAAGCGGTGATTGCAGAAATTGAGACGGATCTTACCGCTTGTCAAGCTCGTTATACCGCCCGTAAACAACAAGCTGAATGTGCCATTGATTACCCTGATCTGCCTGTTTCGGCTCGCCGTAATGAAATTTTAAAACTGATTGAAGAACATCAAGTTGTGGTGATAGCTGGAGAAACAGGTTCGGGTAAAACCACTCAGTTGCCGAAAATGTGTTTAGAGCTTGGGCGTGGAGTGAAAGGTTTAATCGGGCATACTCAACCACGCCGTATTGCAGCACGCTCGGTCGCAAGCCGTATTGCTGAAGAGTTAGGCTCAGAATTAGGTGCTACGGTAGGTTATAAAGTTCGTTTTAATGATCAAGTGAGTGATAATACCTTAATTAAATTGATGACGGACGGGATTTTGCTCGCTGAAATTCAAAATGATCGTTATCTTAATCAATATGATACGTTAATTATTGATGAAGCCCACGAACGAAGTTTAAATAACGATTTTATTCTCGGCTATGTAAAGCAAATTCTACCTAAACGCCCTGATCTTAAAGTTATTATTACTTCTGCAACCATTGATGTAGAACGCTTTTCAAAACATTTCAACAATGCACCGATTATTGAAGTTTCGGGTAGAACCTTCCCTGTGGAAGTGCGTTATCGCCCAATTATTGAAGAAGAGGATCAAGACCAACTACAAGGCATTTTAAATGCGGTTGATGAATTGCAGGCGGAAGGTCGTGGCGATATTTTAATTTTTATGAACGGTGAACGGGAAATTCGTGATACTGCCGATGCGTTACAAAAGCAGGAACTTCGCCATACGGAAATTTTACCTTTGTATGCTCGCTTGTCTGCGGCAGAACAACAGCGTATTTTTAACCCAAGTAATCTGAACCGCATTGTGCTTGCAACAAATGTGGCGGAAACGTCTTTAACCATTCCGAATATTAAATATGTGATTGATACGGGAACAGCTCGCATTTCTCGTTATAGCTATCGTACTAAAGTACAACGTTTACCGATTGAGCCAATCTCGCAAGCATCAGCAAATCAACGTAAAGGACGCTGTGGACGTACATCAGAAGGGATCTGTATTCGTCTTTATTCTGAAGACGATTTTAATAGTCGCCCTGAATTTACCGATCCTGAAATTTTACGCACCAATTTGGCATCAGTTATTTTACAAATGATTTCACTTGGCTTGCCTGATATTGAAGCTTTTCCATTTGTCGATCGCCCTGATACTAAACAGGTTCAAGACGGTATTCGTTTATTGGAAGAATTAGGTGCAATCGTTGGGAAAACCACATCAAATGCCAAACATCACACAAAAACACATCAATTAACGGTAATCGGTCGCCAACTCGCTCAACTCCCTGTCGATCCACGTTTGGCTCGTATGGTGATTGCTGCCAGTGAAAACGGTAGCTTACACGAAGTGATGATGATTGTTTCGGCATTATCTATTCAAGATCCGCGTGAGCGTCCGCAAGAAAAACAGCAATCTGCCGATGACAAACATCGCCGTTTTGCCGATAAAGAGTCGGATTTTCTCGCTTTTGTGAATTTGTGGCAATTTATTCAAAGCCAGCAAAAAGAACTCAGTAAAAATCAATTCCGCCGTTTGTGTCAGAAGGATTATCTCAATTATCTGCGAGTGCGTGAGTGGCAAGATATTTATCATCAACTACGCCTTGCAGTGCGTGAAATGGGCTTGCGAATTAACAGTGAAGAGGCAAATTATCAGCAAATTCATACCGCTTTGCTAACAGGTTTATTATCGCATATCGGTTTGAAAGATAACGAAAAAATGTCTTATTTAGGGGCAAGAAACGCACACTTTGCTATTTTCCCAAATTCTGTGCTTTTCAAAAAACAGCCAAAATGGGTAATGGCAGCAGAGTTAGTCGAAACCACAAAATTATGGGGCAGAATGGTGGCTCGTATTGAGCCTGAATGGGTTGAGCCACTGGCAACGCATTTATTAAAAAGCAGTTATAGTGAACCTCATTGGTCTAAATCAAAAGGTTCGGTAATGGCGTATGAGAAAGTCTCTCTTTATGGCATTCCGATTGTGGTTAATCGCTTGCAAAATTATGGCAAAATCGACCCGCTTGTTAGCCGAGAAATTTTTATTCGCTCTGCCTTGGTGGAAGGCGAATGGCACGCTAATTACAAATTTTTTAAAGAAAATAACCGCTTGGTTAAAGAAGTCGAAAATTTAGAACATAAATCTCGCCGTCGAGATATTTTAGTTGATGAACAAGTGCTATTCGATTTTTATGATCAGCGTATCGGCACTGATGTAGTCTCCACTAAACATTTCGACAGTTGGTGGAAAGTGGCAAGTAAAAAAGAGCCAGAATTACTGAATTTTGAAAAGTCTTTCTTAATCAATGACAATGCGAGTAAAGTCAGTGAACTTGATTTCCCGAATTTTTGGCATCAAGGCACGCTTAAACTCAAACTTCGTTATCAATTTGAAATTGGTTCGCAAGAAGATGGGGTAACGGTGCATATTCCTTTACCATTATTAAATCAAGTTGAGCCTGAGGGCTTTGATTGGCAAATCCCGGGGCTTCGCCACGAGTTAATTGTGGCATTGATTAAATCGTTACCGAAAGCGACTCGCCGTAATTTTGTGCCTGCACCGAACTATGCCGATGCGTTTCTTTCTCGTGTAGAGCCATTTAAAAAACCGCTTTTACAAAGTTTAAGCGATGAACTCCGCCGAATGACTGGCGTGTATGTTGAACCAGAATTGTGGGATCTAAGCCAAATTCCAGCTCACTTACGTTTATGTTTCTGTGTGGTTGATGAAAAGAATAAACCATTGATGCAGAGTGAAAATTTAGATGAATTGAAATTTGCATTAAAAGATCAAGTGCAACATACCTTATCTAACATTGCCGATGATGGCATTGAGCAAACAGGCGTACATTTATGGAATTTTGCCGACTTGCCACAATTTTATGAGCAGAAAAAAGCCCATTTTAGTGTGAAAGCCTACCCTGCGATTGTTGATGAAAAAGAGGCTGTTGGCATTAAACTCTTTGAGACAGAATTTGAACAAGCAAAAGCAATGCAAGCAGGACTTCGCCGTTTATTATTACTTAATGTGCCTTCGCCGATTAAATATCTGCACGAAAAACTACCGAATAAAGCGAAATTAGGTCTCTATTTTGCCCCCTTTGGTAAAGTGCTAGAGTTAATCGATGATTGTATTGCTTGTGCGGTTGATAAGTTGATTGATGATTTTGGTGGCTTTGTATGGACAGAAGAAAAATTCAATGAGCTACATCATTATGTACGAGCAAATTTAAATGATACAACCGTTGAGATAGCCAAACAAGTTGAGAAAATTCTAACTCTTGCCTATGAAATCAGTAAACGATTAAAAGGTAAGTTAGACTTTACAATGGCGTTTGCCTTATCCGACATTCAAGCACAGTTAAAACAGTTGATTTACCCTGATTTTGTTACTAAAACAGGTTATCAACGACTTGCAGATCTTTACCGTTATCTCACCGCTATTGACAAACGCTTAGACAAATTAGTGGTTGATAGCAACGCTGACAGAGCCAAAATGTTGCGAGTAGAGCAAGTGCAGAATGCTTATCAGCAGTTGTTAGCCAAACTACCAAAATCGAAACCAATGAGTGATGAGATTTTGGAGATCCGCTATATGATCGAAGAATTACGAGTAAGTCTATTCGCCCAACAGCTCGGTACGAAATACCCGATTTCAGATAAGCGGATATTAAATAGTATTGCGGAAGTGAAATGAAGATTAAACACATTATTATCTAACAAAAAAACGGACGCATTTGCGTCCGTTTCAGACTGATGACAAACTTCAAAAGAACGTAAAATCTGTAGGGTGGGCTTTAGCCCACCATCTTTAAAATCAATAAGTTACAAAATGGTGGGCTTAAGCCCACCCTACACGAAATAAGTTCGTCAATAATCTGCACCTTAATTCGTTGGTTGTTTAGTCCAACTTTTGGGGTGCAGATCACGCTGGCGTCCGTAAAAAATTATCGTCCGCAAAAAATCACCCTCCATAAAAATTATCCTCTGTAATAAATAATTGCGTAAATAAAAACGGACACATTTTGATCTGTGTCCGTTTTGGTTAAGTTATGTTTAAATTGAAATTAACGGTTAGATAATCGTAAATCCACCATTTTGTTCAATCCAAACTTGTGTACCCGGTGCGGTGTACACATCGTAGGTAATTCCACCTTCGGTTTTTTGACCTGCGGCTTTAAATTCACCTAGACTTTGACCTGATGATTTATCATTCAAGTCATTTGCACCTAAATCTACTAAGCGAGCATCTTTACCACCTACAGAACCTGCTGATTTGTCACCCTCTGCAAGCAGTTTCAACACTGGAATGTTGCCTTTTCTTAGGTAATCGGCAGAAATGTCGATAGCAGAGCCTTTTTCCATTCTCACTTCTTCAATACTAATGAGTTTAGACGCTGAAAGGTGAGTTTCAGGTGCAGCTTTAAATACATTTCTAACTTGTTCACCGTTATCGCCTGATGGTTTGCGGAGTACGAAAACATCGTAACCTGCACCACCATTTACGATACCGTCCATAAAGGTTGTATCGCCGTATGCAGTAAATTCAACTTTATCGTCGCCTCTACCCATATCCAGTACAGTTGAAGAGCCTCCGTCCATACGGTTAATTTGAGCAATATCATTGCCATCACCCATATAAACTTTACCACCGTTTGCGATTTCTGGTGCAACCAGTTTATCGTTGCCAGCACCCATATTAACTGTACCCTCAATGCTTCCTGCTCTACCTTTAGTGAGAGGTGCAATGATAAGTGCATCGTTACCACCTTTTAAGTCAATGCTACTATCTTTTGTAATTGCAGCACGAGTACTTACAAGACCATTTGAGTTACTTCCGCCGATTAAGATAACGTCATCGCCATTGCCACCTTCAACTTTCGAGTTAATGATATTACCACCATTAGCTCCATGTTGGTTCTCAATATGAGGGACTTTAGCATATCCGTTTCCAGGTGTTTTTCCTGTATTAGCGAAAACATAGCGTCCATCTGTTGCGTGTTTTGTTTTATCTTCATAGAGATCAAAACCAGGGTTCGCAACACCAACTGCAAGTAAGTTATTTCCTTCACCGAGCTTGATAGTTGTAGACTGCACTTGGTTTTCAACCACTAACACGTCATCACCGCCTTTCATATCAATATTCATCGGAATCAATGAAGCGTAGTTCACCGCACCATCAATTTGAACAGCTTGATTATCATTAGTGAGTTCATAACCTGTCTTAATAATAAGACCACCTTGAACATTTCCTTGCTCGTTTTTAGTAAAGTCTGCCATATCTTTCATTGCAGCAGGTCTGCCTGTACTTAAACGATCAACCGTATTCGTATGTGGTTGTCCTGCTTTAATGTCATTTAGCGTATCCACAAGTGATTTCACAGGTGGTGCTGGTGGCACTGGTGGTACGTAATCTTCTTCAGGTGTAATAGGCTGTGCATCAGATAGAGCCTTACCTTCTTGGCGTTGTTTTACGCTTACACCATTTTGCTGATTATCGCGTAGGCTATCGGCTTTGATCTTCAGATTGCTTGGATCAGAAAGATCAAAGTCGTTTTTATCGCCAACAAGTTTCCACGAGCCATTCTCTTTGGTTAAAGAGGCATACTTCGTTCTTCCGTTTTCATCAATATACTGAATGCTTAAATACTCCGCATCAGCAGCAGGTTTGATGATAACACCGCCCTTTTCAGTACCTACAGTTTTTTCTAGATCAGGTTGTGCTGATTTCTCTTTATCTTGAGTTTCATTTGAAATCTGTGGATTACTTGAAACCTCATTCTTAAGGTAACCCTGATGTTCTTTTAGGAGTAATGTATCGCCATCAGAATCGTATGAGTTTACCTTAGCTAATAAATTAGAATGTTCAGGTTCATTTAGAGGTGGCTCTAAAGGACTATCCGCTACTAATTTATATCTGCCATCTTTACTACCGCTGAACATTTTTTTTCTAGAACCATTTTCTCTCTCAACTATGTTACCATCAACAGTAAGTTTATAATCACCTAGACGATTAAGTTCCATTACAGCATCTTTAATAGCATTCTCAGTTGCATCATATACCTTAAATTCTACCTGAATTCTATTCTTATCAAAACGAGAATCTGGAGTAACGATCTCAAATGTGCTATCTGAAATTGAATTTATGTAAATACCTTCGTTACCGTTGGCTATTATCTTAGGTCCCGTATCTTTTGGCTTTTCTTGTGGCTGTTCTGGCAATGGTGCTACTTCCGTTGTGCCACTTGCAGTATCCGCAGGGCGGTTATTATCAGGTGTATAAATCCCCTGTGCTGTTGTTTGTAAATTATGCCCTGTTGCAGTAATGGTTGTACCCGGTTCTACTGCACCACCTTTTAAGGTTACAGTGCCGTTCTCAGGGTTAATTTCTGCCACATCAGGATCAACTGGTGCACCGTTGCTATCGGTTAATACCCAGTAACCGCCCTCCACTAATTTAGCGGTGATCGTTTCAGGTGTATTTGAATTACCTTTTGGTTTGAAGGTTACATCAACTCGGTGGTTATCCGCACCTTTTTCAATCAACATATTGTTATCGCTTGGGTGTAACCAAGGTTTATCGGTAACACCAAGACTATTATCATCCACAAACGGATAGGCACTTGCATTGCCTTGCTGATCTTGATTGCCGTTGTTACCGATAGCGGTCACTTCCGTCATATCTTTTACCGCACTTGCTTTCAAGGTAATTTTGCCATTTGCAACGGTGAAATCTTCCGCTCTGGTTGATGGTTTCCAGTTGCCATCACTGCCTTTCACTAGCTCAACATCTTTATGTACTGTGCCGTTAGGTGCGGTGTAGCTAATACGAATTTTCTTGTTATCCGTACCTGGTTTCACTTCTACATCACCGTTTTCTAGTGGAAGTAAATCCACAGGGTCGGTGTGTTCTGGTGTTGCATCTTTAGTTGGGTCGATCTTCGCCGTTACAGGTTCAGATTCTTTCGAATCTTTTTTACCTTTAACGGTAATTGGAACTTCGGTATTACCTGTTACCGTTACGGTTACTCTACCTGTAATTGGGTCAAACTCTACACCAGCAGCATCTGTCGGATTGATGTTATATTTACCATCAGGCTGTTTAGACACAGTAAGATCTTTACCTTGGACATTGATTACCATTCCATCGTTATTATTACCTAATGTAATGGTGGCTTTACCGCTACCTAAATCTTCAATGCTTGGTCTATCTACCATTGGCGTTGCAGGATCTGCGTGTGTTGCTGAGTGAGACACTTCCGTTGAGCTATTACCATAAGCATCTTTTGCTTTAGCTTTCACTTCGGAGGCTTTGTTATCCTCGCCACCCGTACCATTTACTACTGCTTTGTTCAGAGTAATTTTACCTGTTTCAGCATCAATGGTTGCCACTCCATTAGAGACTTCAGATAAGTCATCTGAATGAGTTGTATTCAGTGCTTCATCTAATGTCGCTTTATCTGACTGTACGAGTTTCCATTTGCCATTTGGCTGTTTAAGTGCAACGATAATTTGATTATCTGCTCCTTTATCACCATTCACTTTTAAGCCTAGAGCTTCTGCAGATGTTCCAGCTAAGTGGCTTGCATCAAATTGTACTGCGACTTTGTTAGCATCAGCGTTGTTTTCGTTGTTGCTGTTATCACCGTCAGTATCCTTTGGTTTTGGATCTGTTGGCTCAATAGTGATGTTGCTAGTTGCATCAGCCTGTGCAATTGCAGGATCACCCACTGCTTTGTCGGTTTTATCGTCAAAGCCTGCGGTGTATTCTGCTTGTGTCACTGGGGTTGCAACATCAGCTGGGTTATCTGAGCGTTTTCCACCTTCGTTAATACCTACTACGGTAAATTGTGAGTTATCGACCACTTTATCCGCTGGGATAACATAATGGGTGTAGCCATCTTGCCCTGTAATTTCGGTTACTAATCCCTCTTCAACTGGTGTGTTGTAGCCTTCATCTTTGTAGAACTTGAATTTATCGCCTTCTAACTTACCGTAAATAACATCTCTAGCTTTATCAACACTTGCTAAATCGCTATCTTTCTTCACAAAGCTCACTTCTAACTTGGTGTTATCCAAGCCTGGGCGGAATACGATGTCACCTGCATTTACTGCTGCTGGTTTTGTTGGTTCATCTTTGCCTGCAAAGTTAGTTACAAGCATATTTTCGCCGTTACCTGCTTCAGTTGTTTTCGTACCAGTGTAAACCACAGGGGCATCAACTTTCTCTGGAGTTGGGTCTAGTTGTTCTAAAACGGCTGCACTGTAAACTTTTGCATTACCTGCAAGGTCTCGGTGAATAACGGTGTAGGTGTCGCCTTTCTCCAATGCTGTTGCTGGAATGCTAATGCTATATTTGCCATCAGCCCCTTGTGTTGGTTTGGTTTCGCCAACGTTGAGAGTATCACCGCCTTTTTTCCAATCGCCATTTTCATAAGTAAAGACAACTTTTTTCTCGCCATCTTTGGTTTTAACGATAACGTGAAGTTCATCTTGGGCAACTGGTGAATTTGGTAACTTGATGTCTAACGCATTTGCTTTTTCATCTTTGGTATCTACTGGCTCAGTTTTATCTACTTTCACAGGGCGGTTTGGTAACCGTACTGTGAGTGTCGCTTCAAGCTCTGGTGCAGCTGTATCGCCAGTATGTTGAGTACCTTCTGTTTTACGCTCAGCTGTTCCGTTGAACGCAACTGCTGTGCCATCTGGTTTTTTCACAATAAAGCTGTTGAGGGCATCTGTTTGTGGTAAGTCAGTGACTTTAACATTGCCATCTGTTGCGTTGTTTGCATCGCCTTTGGTAATGTTGAAGGTAAACTCACCGCTTTCATTTGTAGTAACAGAGCCAACTTTTACACCATCTTTGTGTAATTCAAGCTCTTGGTTTTTGTAGTCTGCAACAGTGCCAGTTAAAGTAACTTTATCTAAATCACTTTGTTTACCTGGTGCGGTTACATCTACGTCTGTGCCTTCACTAGGCGCAGCTTTAGGTGCTTCTGCTTTAACTACGAAGTCTTTCGCTGAATCTGTAGTTGGAAGTTTGTCTGTTGTGAAAGCAAATTCACCCAGTTGAATTTCACCATTAGCCCCTAGCGGTGCTGCTGGAACGACTTTTGTATCAATAACCGTTTTACCGTCTGCAGCATAAAGCGTTACTGTTGAACCAGCTTCAGCTTTACCAGTAATGGTTACGCTTTCCGCTGTTGTGTCGCCATTAGTACTGCTATCTGTCGCTTTTGCAACAACCTCTGTTGGTTTGGCTGTTGGTCTTGGATCTACTGCCGCAGTAACAGAAGTTTCTTCTGAACCTTCTTTTTTACCGATTGCTGTTTTACCTGCTAGGTCAGTTGAGGTTGCACTTACTGTTGAACCATCAGGAATAGACGTTGATTCAATATGTAATTTATCGCCATCTACTGTGTAGCCTTCTGGTAATGCTGGGTTTGGCGTCCAAGCATCTTTACCTTTTGTAAAGGTGATTACTACTTTTGGTGTTGTATCTGCACTACCTGCTGGTGGGGTAATGGTTACTGCAACCGTATCGCCTTCAACCGCATCCGTTGGGAAGGTTACTTCTACATCACCCTGTTTTTCTGGGCCATCTGTAAAGCCGAAATCTTTCAATCTTGGTGCTGTTGGGACAGCTGCATCTAACGGGTGATCTATTGTATCGTTAGCCAATGTAGTTGGGATTGCTGCATCAGTGTTCGGACTTTGTGCTTTACCTTCTTTTTGTGCAATCGCAGTGAGTTCACCTGTTGGTAATGTATCAACTTCAATGATTGTGGGGTATTTCTCTTTGAGCTTATTTTTAAGCTCTTGAGATGTACCTTTTTTCACAAGCACAGCTTTATAATCACCTTCATCATTCGCTACCAAGCCTTTGTCAGTTGGAACAATTTCAGCACCATTATGAAGGAGCTTGACTTTCGCACCATTTTCAGGGGTGTTATCTTTTTTCACTGTACCTGTCACAACTAACGCATCAATCGTATTGTCTGCTTCGGTTGCAGTATCAATTGCATTGACCGTTAAGGTTGGGGTTGCTGTTACTTCATCAAAGCCTGCTGTCGCTGGTGTTGAATCAGTGCTATTTCCTGCTACGTCAGTAGATGTAGCCGTTACCTCT
Source organism: Ursidibacter sp. B-7004-1 (assembly GCF_053654055.1). Classification (NCBI taxonomy): domain Bacteria; kingdom Pseudomonadati; phylum Pseudomonadota; class Gammaproteobacteria; order Pasteurellales; family Pasteurellaceae; genus Ursidibacter; species Ursidibacter sp. B-7004-1. The sequence goes on from NZ_JBSIUP010000039.1 coordinate 12,523, forward strand.
GAACCATCTAGTAATTTATCTTCTGGGATAACAAATGATGCTGGTGTATTTGGTGTACTTGGTGCTGGAACTGTTGTAGGGAGTTCACTCGGTACATTTTTGCTTGCTTCAGGATCAAGTTTCCAAGTGCCATCAGCTTGTTTTTCGTAAGCCGCTTTAACAGGCTTCTCATCTTCATCTTTAAAGTTGATTTCTACCTTGTCGCCTTCTACCGCATCACTTGGAAGCTCAACTTTCACCGCACCGTCACCTTTTTCTGCAGGGTTACCTGCATCATTTGTTGGGGTTAAGGTTGGGGCTGTTGGATCTGTATCATCAAATGGGTGATCAACGCTACCGTTATCCAATTGTGGAATTGGTAACTCAGGAGATACTTCGCTTACCTCTTTAGATGGTTTGCCATTTTCGGTCGCTTGTGCTTTAGCAACAAGGCTACCTGTAGTTGGTACTTCATCTACTTCAATGATTTTGTGGTTTGAATATGCGTCTTCTAGCTTAGTTTTTACATCAGCTGGTGTGCCTTTTTTCACTAGTACTGCTTTGTAATCGCCATTAGCGTCTGCACTTAGCTCAGAGCCTAATTCAACTAGTGTTTTACCATCTTTTACACTTAAGCCAACACTTGCATTCGCCTCATTTGGTACATTACCCGTTACCACTAACGCATCAATTGTATTGTCCGCTTTTTCAGCCGTATCAATCGCATTAACCGTTAAGCTTGGGGTTGCTGTTACTTCATCAAAGCCTGCTTTCACTGGATCTGCATCTTTAGTTCTGCCTGCTACGTCAGTAGATGTAGCTGTTACCTCTGAACCATCTTTTAATTTCTCTTCTGGGATAACAAATGATGGGTCGTCATTATTCACTGTTTCTGGCAAGGCGTTTTCTGGCACGTTTTCGCTTGCTTTAGGATCAAGTTTCCAAGTGCCATCCGCTTGTTTTTCGTAAACCGCTTTAACAGGTTTTTCACCTTCATCAGTAAAGGTAATTTCTGCTTTATCGCCTGCTACCGCATCAGTTGGAAGCTGAACTTTCACTGCACCGTCACCTTTTTCTGCAGGGTTACCTACATCATCTGTTTTGGTTAAGGTTGGGGCAGTTGGGTCTTGGGTATCGCCTGGGTGATCTGTTGGGTTGCCACCTTCGATCTTAGTGACTTCTTTAGGGCTGCTTTCTTCACTTTCTGGTTTGCTATCTGCTTTCGCTTTTGCAGTGAAAGTGTCGCCTGCGTTGATTTCATCAACTTCTGCATTTGCACCTTCTTTTAGCTCATCTTTTGCACCTTTTTCAACTAGGGTTGCAGTGAAGTTGCCTTCCGCATCGGTTTCAACTTCTGCGACTTTTTTGCCGTCTTTGTCGAAAATGCTGACTTTAGTGCCGGCTGGCTCGCCTTCTACTTTACCTGTGATCACCACTTTATCTGGGTTAGTATCGGCTTTTTCATTTAAGTCGTAACCTTTGACTTCGGTGATTTCAGGTTTACCTGTGGTTTGGTCTGAGCCTGCAATCGCTTTGGCAATTTCTGCATCTTCTGGCGATTTGTT
>NZ_JBSIUP010000040.1:0-13975 GCF_053654055.1 Ursidibacter sp. B-7004-1
AAGCCCACCCTACAGATTTTACGTTCTTTTGAAGTTTGTCATCAGTCTGTCTCTCTCCCACAAGTGGGAGAGAGTTTTTTCAATTTTGTGCAACTGCTACATAATACCGAGAATTTGTAGATTAAGGGGAGGAAAAATTTTATTTATCAACAGCTTTTGAAAGGGAATCTAATAATGTATGTTGATAAAGAGAATTGGGTATAATGGGTAAATCAGTAACCATTCAGTATTATGTAGCAGCGGCTACATAATATCGTAACCATTTTGTCCATTACACCTTTATCTACTATGCCTCTTTATTTACAAATAATCTACCTTAACTAACCGCTTGTAAACTATTGTTAATGCTCTTTGTGGCTTGTTCCGTATAGGATTTTATCTGTATATGCCATTGCAAGAGCTGAAACTAAGAAACCTAAATGTAACAATAATTGCCACATCATTGTTTTTTCATCCATATTTGCCGCATTAACAAACGTCTGCAACATATGAATGGAAGAGATGCTGATAATTGACATTGAGAGTTTCACTTTTAGTACTGAAGCATTGACGTGACTTAACCATTCAGGTTCATCTGGGTGATTTTCTGTGTGTAACTTAGACACAAAAATTTCGTAACCTCCTACGATGACCATTACAAGCAAGTTTGCAATCATCACCACATCAATAAGATTAAGCACAGCCAACATAATGGTATTTGAGTCCATCTGTTTTAAATTAATTGTGAGTTCCCATAGTGATTTAATAAACTTATACGCATAAATACCTTGTACTACAATTAAGCCCAAATACATTGGCAATTGTAGCCAGCGACTAGCAAAGATAAGATGTCCAATTAAAGAAGGGGCTTTATGTTTCTTTTGTGCTGGATATGATTGAGAAGAGTGATATTCCATATAATACCTAAATTAAAAGTAGATTTTATCGATGAGACTATTGTATCTATATTCTTATGTCAATGATAGACTATTTGAAATGCGAAGAAGGGTAATTTCTTTAAATTGAATAGGATATTTCCCAACAAAAAAGCTAGGCTTACCACCTAGCTTTTTACTATCAATGAACTAATTAGAATTAGCCTTTATAATTATGAACTAAAGATACTAAATCTAATACTTTGTTTGAATAACCAGTTTCGTTATCGTACCAAGATACTAATTTAACGAAAGTATCTGTTAATGCGATACCTGCTGCAGCATCGAATACAGAAGTTTCAACTGCACCGTTGAAGTCTGTTGATACCACTGCATCTTCAGTATAGCCTAATACGCCTTTCATTTCGTTTTCAGATGCACGTTTGATTTCTGCACAGATTTCAGCATAAGTTGCTGGTTTTTCTAAGTTTACAGTTAAGTCAACAACAGAAACGTTAGCTGTTGGAACGCGGAAAGCCATACCAGTTAATTTACCATTTAATGCTGGTAATACTTTACCTACTGCTTTCGCTGCACCTGTTGATGAAGGGATGATGTTTTGTGATGCACCACGACCACCACGCCAGTCTTTTGCAGATGGACCATCAACTGTTTTTTGAGTTGCAGTTGTAGCGTGAACCGTTGTCATTAAGCCTTCTTTAATACCAAATTTTTCGTGGATTACTTTAGCTAATGGTGCTAAACAGTTAGTTGTGCAAGATGCGTTAGAAACGATATCTTGTCCTGCGTATTTGTCGAAGTTTACACCGTTTACAAACATTGGGGTATTGTCTTTAGATGGACCAGTTAAAACAACTTTTTTCGCACCTGCTGTGATGTGTTTACGAGCTGTTTCATCATCTAAGAATAAACCAGTTGCTTCAACTGCAACATCAACACCGATTTCATTCCATTTTAAGTTAGCAGGATCACGTTCAGCTGTAACACGGATAGCTTTACCGTTTACAACTAATTGACCATCTTTAACTTCAACAGTACCATTGAAACGACCGTGAGTTGAATCGTATTTCAACATATATGCCATATAATCAACATCGATTAAGTCGTTAATACCTACAACTTCGATATCATCACGTTGTTGAGCAGCACGGAATACGATACGACCAATACGACCGAAACCATTAATACCAATTTTAATTGCCATAGATTTTCCACCTATATTTAAAGTTAAACAAAACTTGTTTCTCCCTGTTCGGAAAGTTGTGCTGATTATAGCATAGTCTTTTCCTTTTTTTACAACAGAAAGCTCATTCGCAACTATAACAGATAAATTTTGTGTGATCTATGTCAAATTTTTAAAAAGAGTGGCTTGAAAATAACAAATATTGTTTTGCATAAATCAGCTACAATTATATTTAAAGATTAAAGTTTACTTTGTACTAGTTTAATAGTACACTCGTTAAAAAATAGTAGTAATGAGGAAAGCAAATATGAATACGCTTCTAAACCCTTATTTTGGTGAATTTGGGGGAATGTATGTTCCTGAGATTTTAGTTCCAGTCTTAAAACAGTTAGAGCAAGCCTTTGTGGAGGCTCAAAATGATCCGCAATTCCAAGCGGAATTTACTGACCTATTAAAGAATTATGCAGGCAGACCAACAGCTCTCACACTCTGTCGTAATTTAACTAAAGGGACGAACACGAAACTCTACTTAAAACGTGAAGATTTATTACACGGTGGGGCTCACAAAACGAACCAAGTATTAGGGCAGATTTTGTTAGCAAAAAAAATGGGTAAAACTCGTATCATTGCAGAAACTGGAGCAGGGCAGCACGGTGTTGCAACTGCACTTGCTTGTGCAATGTTAGCAATGCCTTGTGTGATATATATGGGGGCTAAAGATGTTGAACGCCAATCACCAAACGTATTTCGTATGCGTTTAATGGGGGCAGAAGTTATCCCTGTTGAGAAAGGATCTTGTTCACTAAAAGATGCGTGTTGTGAAGCAATGCGTGATTGGGCTGCAAATTATGAAACTACCCATTATTTACTCGGTACAGCAGCGGGTCCACACCCATTTCCAACAATAGTGCGTGAATTTCAAAAAATGATTGGTGAAGAAACGAAACGCCAAATTATGGAAAGGGAAGGACGCTTGCCTGATGCCGTCATTGCAGCCGTTGGTGGTGGATCAAATGCAATCGGAATGTTTAGTGATTTTATCGCTGAAAAGAATGTGAAATTGATTGGTGTAGAACCTGCTGGAAAAGGTATTGAAACAGGTGAACACGGTGCACCACTAAAACACGGTACAGTTGGTATCTATTTCGGAATGAAATCTCCAATTATGCAAGACAAAGATGGGCAAATTGAAGAATCTTATTCTATTTCAGCGGGGCTTGATTTCCCTTCTGTTGGACCACAGCACGCCCATTTAAATGCAACTGGGCGAGCAGAATATGTTTCAATTACTGATCAAGAAGCACTTGATGCTTTCCAAACTCTTGCAAAAAATGAAGGTATTATTCCTGCATTAGAATCATCACACGCTTTAGCTTACGCATTAAAATTGATTAAAGAAAATCCAAATAAAGAACAATTACTTATAGTGAATCTATCTGGGCGTGGTGATAAAGATATTTTTACGGTCGATAAAATTTTAAATGGAGAGTAATAATGAACCGCTTTAACACGCTTTTTCAACAGCTAAAAGAAAAAAATCAAGGGGCTTTTGTTCCGTTTGTAACACTTTGTGATCCTGATTTTGAACGCTCATTTGAAATTATCGAAACCTTAATTGCAAACGGTGCAGATGCACTAGAATTAGGCTTTCCATTTTCTGACCCTTTATTAGATGGTCCTGTTATTCAAGCTGCTAATAAACGAGCACTAGATGCAGGTTATAGTACAGATGCTTGTTTTGAATTACTTGCCAAAATTCGAGCAAAATATCCGACCATACCAATTGGATTATTGCTTTGTGCTAACCTTATTTTTGTGCCGACAGCTGAACAATTTTATCAACGTTGCCAACAAGTTGGCGTTGATGCGGTGTTAGTTGCAGATATCCCCGTAGATTATGCACAAGAGTTTACTCAAATTGCGAAAAAATATGAGATTGCACCAGTCTTTATTTGTCCACCAAATGCAGATCAAACAACTATTGAGAAGATCGCTCAAAATACCGAAGGCTACACTTACCTAGTTTCACGTTCAGGAGTAACAAGTGCAGAAAATCAACAGAATGCGAGTAATCTCGATCATTTAATTGAAGCTCTCAAGCGGTCAGATTCCGCTCCAATTTTGCAAGGCTTTGGCATTGCACAGCCAAGTCAAGTGAGAGAATCTTTACGATTAGGGGCTGATGGTGCAATTTCAGGATCTGCCATTGTGAAAATTATTGAGCGGAATCTCAGCAATCAGACTCAATTACTCAGTGAGTTAGCTGAATTTGTAAAAAATATGAAAGAAGCGACTGTTTTATAATATCAAGATAAATCCATTAAATATTATCTCATTCGAGAGAGCAATGCTTCCTTTGTGTTTCCAATTTGTCTCTCTCTTTCCCAAGAATAGGATTCGATAGTCTTCAGCGGAACGTAAATCTTTCATAAAAACGTACAGTACGGTTATAACCTTGTGAAATGGCACCATTAAGTAGTAATTTTTTTGAAGTTGCTTGCAAAACAAACAATTTGAATAGCTCATTCATCGTATTTTATTCCTTTTTGTCATAAAAAATAACATTACTTGATTGACATAGCATTCTAGACGTCTAAAATACCCAATTATTTTACTTTTAGTGTGGACAGGCTTTTATGATTCAGCTGAAACAAATCAGCAAACAGTTTGAAGTTAAAGGGCAGAAAATAACTGCTCTTGACAATGTTAATCTTGAAGTACCCAAAGGCACAATTTACGGTGTTATCGGGGCATCAGGTGCTGGAAAAAGTACGCTAATCCGTTGCGTGAATTTATTGGAACGCCCAACACTCGGGCAAGTTATTGTTGATGGCAAAGATTTAACAACACTTTCCGAAAAAGAGCTTATTTTGGCTCGCCGTCATATCGCAATGATTTTCCAACATTTTAATTTACTTTCTTCCCGAACGGTATTTGAAAATGTGGCGTTACCATTAGAATTAAGCCATACCTCTCAAGCTCAAATTGAGAAAAAAGTGAGCGAATTATTAGAATTAGTTGGCTTGGCTGATAAACGTGACGTTTATCCAAGTAACTTATCTGGTGGGCAAAAACAGCGTGTGGCTATTGCTCGTGCATTGGCAAGCGATCCGCAAGTTTTATTGTGTGATGAAGCAACGAGTGCCTTAGATCCTGCTACGACACAATCTATTTTACAGTTACTCAAAGAGATCAATAAACGTTTAGGCTTAACTATTTTGTTAATTACACACGAAATGGACGTGGTAAAACGCATTTGTGATCGTGTTGCTGTGATTGATCAAGGTCGTCTAGTAGAAAGTGGTTCAGTAAGTGAAATTTTCTCTAATCCAAAAACAGAACTAGCACAGCGTTTTATTCAATCCACTTTCCATATTGAGTTACCAAAAGAGTATATGGATCAACTGTCACCAAATCAGACACCAAATAGTAAACCGATTATTAAATTTGAGTTTACTGGGCGTTCGGTTGATGCCCCATTACTTTCTTGTGCATCTAAAAAATTCGGTATTGATTTTAGTATCTTGATGTCGCAAATTGACTATGCTGGTGGCGTAAAATTTGGGTTTGTGATTGCTGAAATGGAAGGTGATCCTGATGCAATTGCGGAAGCAAAATTCTATTTAATTGATAACAATGTTAAAGTTGAGGTACTAGGTTATGTGGGCTGATTTTCAAAGTCAATTAACACCGCAAATGTGGGAACTAGTTGCACTTTCGACACTTGAAACACTGTATATGGGATTTATGGCAACATTATTGGCGGTAGTTATTGGTTTACCGATTGGTTTTGTTGCATTTTTAACAGGCAAAGGTGAAATTTTAGAACATAAAGGATTACACCAAGTATTAGATGTTGTCATCAACGTAGGCCGTTCTGTACCATTTATTATTTTACTTGTGGTCTTACTGCCTTTCACGCGTCTATTGGTTGGAACAACCTTAGGCACAACAGCGGCAATCGTGCCGTTAAGTGTTTCGGCAATTCCATTTTTTGCTCGTTTAACGTCAAACGCACTGTTAGAAATTCCAAGTGGCTTAACTGAGGCAGCAAAATCAATGGGAGCAACGAATTGGCAAGTGGTAACAAAATTCTATTTGCCTGAATCTTTACCGATTTTAATCAATGGCATTACGCTAACTTTAGTCGCTCTTATCGGCTATTCTGCAATGGCAGGTGCTGTTGGTGGTGGTGGCTTGGGGAACCTTGCTATCAGCTATGGCGAACATCGAAATATGGTATATGTAAAATGGATCGCCACCGTTATTATTGTTGCGATTGTAATGATTAGCCAAAAAATTGGCGATAATCTTGCAAAACGCTACGATCATCGTTAATTCAAACATAACATTTGTTAAGAGGACTTTCCTATGAACTTTAAAAAATTATTAGGTTTAGCTGTTGTTTCTGCTCTCGCATTAACAGGCTGTAAAGAAGATAAAAAAGCAGAAGCTACTGCAGCTCCAGCACCACAAGCACAAAAAATCAAAGTAGGTGTAATGTCGGGCCCTGAGCATACAGTGGCAGAAGTGGCAGCAAAAGTAGCAAAAGATAAATATGGCTTAGATGTAGAATTTGTGCTTTTCAATGACTATGCATTGCCAAATACCGCAACAAGCAAAGGCGACTTAGATGCAAACGCATTCCAACACAAACCGTATTTAGATAAAGATGTCGCATCTAAAAATTTAGATAACCTAGTTATTGTAGGTAATACTTTTGTTTATCCATTAGCAGGTTACTCTAAAAAAATTAAAAATGTTGATGAATTAGCTGAAGGTGCGGTAGTTGCTGTGCCAAATGACCCAAGTAATTTGGCTCGTGCTTTAATTCTTTTAGAAAAACAAGGGTTAATCAAATTAAAAGACAACACTAACTTATTCTCAACGTCTTTAGATATTGTTGAAAACCCAAAAAACTTAAAAATTAAAGAAGTAGATACGTCTGTGGCAGCGAAAGCATTAGATGATGTTGATTTAGCGGTGGTGAACAACACTTACGCTGGTCAAGTTGGCTTAAATGCAACAGAACATGGTGTATTTGTTGAAAGCAAAGATTCACCTTATGTAAATATCATCGTAGCTCGTACAAACAATAAAGATAGCGATGCGATTCAAAATTTCGTAAAAGCCTACCAAACTGAAGAAGTATATCAAGAAGCACAAAAACACTTCAAAGATGGTGTTGTAAAAGGCTGGTAATTCAATTACAAGCGGTGAGATTTACTGAAAAATTTGCAAATTTTTGAGTGTAACTCACCGCTTTTTATTTTCCGTTCGCTATAAGGATAAATCTAATGAACTTTAAGAAATTACTCGGTTTAGCACTTATTTCTGCTATCGCATTAACGGGTTGTAAAGAAGAGAAAAAAGCTGAGGCACCAAAAGCACAACCTTTAAAAATTGGTGTGATGACTGGGCCTGAAGCTCAAATGACAGAAGTTGCGGTAAAAATTGCAAAAGAAAAATATGGTTTAGATGTTGAATTAGTTCAATTTACTGAATATACCCAGCCAAATGCAGCTTTACACACTAAAGATCTTGATGCAAACGCATTCCAAACAGTGCCATATTTAGAGCAGGAAAGTAAAGATCGTGGTTATAAAATGGCGATTATCGGTAATACTTTTATTTGGCCGATTGCAGGTTATTCTAAAAAAATCAAGACACTTGATGAGTTAAAAGAGGGAGCGATTGTTTCTATTCCAAATAACCCAAGTAATACAGGACGTGCATTACTGTTATTACAAGCAAATGGTGTGATTAAGTTAAAAGATCCAACAAATTTATTCTCAACAGAAAACGATATTATTGAGAATCCGAAAAATATTCAGATTAAACAAGTTGATACCGCATTATTAACTCGTTCTTTAGATGATGTTGATCTTTCGATCATCAATAATACCTATGCGGGGCAGGCTGGTTTAAGCCCTGAAAAAGATGGTGTGATTGTTGAATCAAAAGATTCTCCGTATGTGAATTTAGTTGTAAGTCGTGAAGATAACAAAGACGATGAGCGTTTAAAGACTTTCTTAAAAGCGTTCCAAACAGACGAAGTTTACCAAGAAGCGTTGAAATTATTTAACAACGGTGTGGTAAAAGGTTGGTAATCATAGGCGGTTAGATTTCTAACCGCCAGATTATTGACGAACTTATTTCGTGTAGGGTGGGCTTAAGCCCACCATTTTGTAACTTATTGATTTTAAAGATGGTGGGCTAAAGCCCACCCTACAGATTTTACGTTCTTTTGAAGTTTGTCATCAGTCTGGGTGGTTAGATTTCTAACCGCTTTTTTTATATATAATTAGGAGTTCTTATGAAGTTCAAAAAGTTATTAAGTGTCGTAACATTAGTATCAGCAGTCTTTTTAACTGCTTGTAATGAGAAACAAACGAAAATTAAAGTAGGAGTAATGTCAGGACCTGAGCATCAAATTGCAGAAATAGCAGCAAAAATTGCGAAAGAAAAATATAATCGTGATGTAGAGCTGATTTCATTTACAGATTATGGTTCACCGAATGAAGCGGTTCATAAAGGCGATCTTGATGCAAATGCTTTTCAGCATAAGCCTTATTTAGACAAAGATTCTCAAGATAATGGATTTAAGCTAAGTATTGTAGGTAATACTTTTGTTTATCCGATTGCTGCCTATTCTAAAAAAATTAAATCAATTTCAGAGTTACAAGATGGTGCAACAGTAGCTGTTCCAAACAACCCAACAAACTTAGGGCGTTCATTGTTGTTACTTGAAAAGCAAGGATTTATTAAATTGAAAGATAGTAACAATTTACTAGCAACTCAATTAGATATTGTAGAGAACCCAAGAAACCTACAAATTAAAGAGGTTGATGGTGAGCTATTAACACGAGTGCTTGATGATGTTGATTTTGCTATCATTAACAATACTTTTGCGGGACAAATTGGTCTAAGCCCTGATAAAGATGGTCTGTTTGTGGAGTCAAAGCAATCTCCTTATGTGAATTTAATTGTGACTCGTCAAGGAAATGAAAATAATGAAGCTATTCAGGATTTCGTGAAATCTTACCAAACAGAAGAAGTTTACCAAGAAGCCTTAAAACTCTTCAAAGGTGGAGTCGTTAAAGGGTGGTAATAAACATAAAATAAGCGGTGGCGATGATCTGACCCCAAAAAATTAAATCAGTCTAATTTTTTTGGAGGCAGATCATCTTTTTCAGTGAATAAAATGTAGTCAATAGCCCAAAGCAGCCAAAGTCTGAATACTCTTTTCCAAATAATCTCGGCTAATAAAATAATCCACAGATAAAATCTTTTCACCCGTTACTTGTTGATATTTAGAAAGCAAACTATCAGTGTGTGTTAATCGGATAAAATCAGCCAGCTGTTGAGCGAATTGGTATTTTTCGATTTCGGTATGATTTTCGACAGAATAAGCAGTCAGTTTATCTATTTCTTTAGCAATTTTCTCTGGATAGCCGACTAAATAACCACGCTGAGCTTTACTTAAACTGCTAAACCACATTCCATTCTGTGTTGGGAGCTGTTGTAGCAATGCTAATATATCGCTGACATTACCCTGTTTGAGTTCAAATTCCAGCTCGCAAATCGTTTCTTCGCCTTGACTATTTTTAATTAAGCCTCGATCAAGGGCGATCTCAATTTCTGATTGATTAAAATCAACAACCCATTTTTCTCGTTGAAAATCGGTACTAAAAGTTGCTTTTAAACCTTGTTGTAACTGCTCAATATCGCCAAGTTGCAAATTATAATGAGAAACCAACCGCTTTAAATCAGGGAAATTATTTGCTAACGCTAAGTTATATTCTGGGCGAATATGTAATCCCCCCATAATTTCTCCCTTTGTTTTTAAGGTAATTTCATGCTGATTATTTTTACTACGCACCCTAAGTCCCATTTGGGCTTTTGCAAAGTAGAGATCGGGCGTATCGTAATAGCAATTGGCTAGATCCTCTGTTTCGTGGCGAAGGATATTCTGCTGATTTAACCATTGATAAATCATCGGAATATTTTCAGGGAGTAACATTATTTTTATTTCAATTTCGTTTTCCATATCCAACCTTAATGGGGTAAATTTTCTTTTGAGAGCGTATTTTGTTATATTTCAACATCATTTCTACTCGTAAGAGTAGAGGAAACCAATTTTTAGTGTTATTGAGTATATAAAATGTTTAACCAAATTCAACAGCAACTTCATAAATTTGTCCAACGAGGTTTAGATAACCACTTACGCCTTGCCGTTACAGGTTTAAGCCGTAGTGGAAAAACAGCGTTTATTACTAGCTTTGTCGATCAACTATTGCATATCAACATAAATGATAATGCTCACCTTAATTTATTTGCCCTTGCAAAAAATGGACAAATTTTATCGGTTAAACGTGTGGAACAGCACGATTTGACTATTCCCCGTTTTGAATATGATCGCAATCGTCAAGGTTTTGAAAATGAACCCGCTGTTTGGTCTGCATCAACAACAGGTATTAGTGAAATTCGTTTGGCAATTCGTTATCAACGCCGAGATAGCTTATTACGCCATATCAAAGAAACAGGTACGCTGTATCTTGATATTTTTGATTACCCTGGGGAGTGGTTGCTAGATTTACCTCTATTATCACAAACATTCAAAGAGTGGTCGCAAGCTCAACAATTAGTCCATAAAGGTGAACGGGCAGAATTAGCACAAGCGTGGCTATCGCAAGTGAAACAGCTAGATTTAAGTGCAAAAGCAGATGAAAACCAACTTGCAGATTTGAGCGAAGATTACACCGCTTATCTACTAAAATGTAAAGAAGTGGGAATGCAATATATTCAACCAGGGCGATTTGTACTACCACATAGTGAGCGGGGAGCGCCTGTATTTCAGTTTTTTCCTTTGCTGGATTTAAGTGAACAAGAGTGGCAACAATTAGCACAAAGCCCGAAAAATAGTATTTACCATACGCTTGAAAAGCGATATCAACACTATCAGCAAAAAATAGTGAAACCGTTTTATGAAGATTATTTTTCTCAATTTGATCGCCAAGTTATCTTAGCTGATTGTTTAACGCCGCTTAACCATAGCCAACAAGCCTTTTTAGAAATGAAAATCGGCTTACAGCAATTATTTAAGCATTTCCATTATGGCAACCGCTCGCTCTTTAGTCGTTTATTTTCATCAAATATCGACAAACTGTTATTTGTCGCAACCAAAGCTGATCACATCACGGCCGATCAAATTCCGAATTTAGAAAGCCTAATGCGTCAATTAGTGCAAGAAGGTGGACGTTTTGCAAATTTTGAAGGGATAGACACCGCTTATCAAGCAATTGCGTCCATTCGAGCCACTGATGCCGTTATTGCTACTCAAGAGGGCAAGCAGTTTAAAGCTATTCGTGGAGTACGCTCTTCAGATAAAAAATTGGTCACACTTTATCCGGGTAGCGTTCCGAGTCGTCTGCCTGATGCAAATTATTGGCAATATAATCGTTTTGAGTTTGATCAGTTTGAGCCAAAACAGGTCGCTTTTGATCAGCCATTACCTCATTTAAGAATGGATGCCGTATTGCAGTTTTTATTAGGTGATAAATTTTAAAAATAATATGTAGGAAATATTAAATAAAACTGTAAAATAATGTAAATTAAATTAAATTAAATTAAATTAAATTAAATTAAATTAAATTAATTTTGAAAATTGAATGTATTTCTAGCCATATTTTTAGCTATTATGCCTACAATTTTTTCTGTTTAATATGAACTAATGTAGGTTATTTATGAACAAAATTTTTAAAGTCATTTGGAATTGCGCCACCCAATCGTGGGTAGCAGTTTCGGAATTATCTAAAGCTAAAGGAAAAAGCAAATCATCTACAGTATCAAACGTTAATGCAAAACAATCTTTTAAAGCATTGACGATAGCCAGTAGCTTACTTCCTGTTTCGGTAATGGCGGTTCAAGGCGGAGTGAATGGGATAACATCTCACAGTACGGAAGGTATTTCTATTGCTGGCGGAAATGCTAATGGAAATGCGAATACGATTGCGATTGGAACTAATCCAGGTAATACTTCTCAAGCCGCTAAGTCAACAGGTTCTGGTGCTGTGGCAATTGGAGCTACATCTAATGCTTCAGGCTATGGGTCTTTAGCTGTAGGTTGGAATGCGACGACAAGTGGTCGTAGCTCAATTGCGATTACAGAGAGTTCCCAAGCATCAGGCGATCACTCTCTTGCCTTGTTGGAAGGCTCTAAAGCTTTAGCAGAGGGGGCGATAGCAATTGGTAATGGCACAAAAGTAGAAAGTGGCGGAGTAAACGGCACAGCAATAGGTCGAGGTGCCTTAGCTAACAAAGCCGACACCATTGCATTCGGTTCGGGCGCAGGCGCGCGTGGGGATAGTGCGGTTTCTGTTGGTAAAGGTTCTTCAGCGAACGCGACCAATTCCACCGCCATTGGTGTGGGTGCTAAAGCGACAGGCGACAACTCTACCGCTATTGGTTTGGGAACACAGGCGAAAAATGAAAACGCTCTCGCCATCGGTACGAATTCAACAGCAGACAACAAAAACACCGTTGCCATCGGTTATGGGGCAAAGGCTACTAATGAAGGAGCCTTTGCATTTGGTAGTAATGTCTCGTCTAAATCTAACGGTTCTCTAGGCTTGGGTACCGACTCTGTAGCGTGGGGTAATGATTCTATCGCTATCGGTACAAGTGCTAAGACAAATGGAGGTGCTAACGCTATTTCTATCGGTAAAGATGCGTATGCCAATGGTAAAGATAGTGTTGCATTTGGTGCGGGCTCAAATGTGACCAAAGAAAGAGGTTCGGCTTTTGGTGCTAATACAACAGCAGAACGATGGGCTTCTGCTTTTGGTAGTAATGCCACTGCAAATGCCAGTCGTGCAGTGGCTGTGGGTGAGGGGGCTACGGCATCTAAAGATAATGCAGTTGCTATAGGTAATGCGACTAATTCAAGTGGTGCAAGTGCAGTTGCTCTTGGTAACAAAGCTGAAGCATCAGGCTCTAACTCTGTTGCTATCGGTAACAAGGCTGTTGCTTCCGCTACAAATGCTTTAGCTTTTGGTAATGGAGCTAACGCCTCTACAGCCAACTCAGTTGCTTTGGGTGATGGTGCTACGACTGCTACTGCAGGAACTGTAAGTAATTTAAACTTTAATAAAGCTGATGCGAGCAATAATGCTCTCTCTGTAGCAGGAATGACAGGTGTAACAGGAACGGTTTCTGTAGGTAAATCAGTCGCATTACGCCAAATCCAAAACGTCGCCGCAGGTCGAGTAAGTAAAGATTCTACTGACGCAGTCAACGGTAGCCAACTGTATACGGTAATGGAAAATGTTGGTTTTAATATTTATGAAAATGCTGCGGCTAAATCTCGTATTGATAACAATAATAAAGTAACTTTTGCAGATGGCGATTTTACAAAAGCTAATGTGACTGGAGCAAGTGATGCGACAGTGAAATTTAATGTTGTTACTCAAGATATTACTTCAACGGAAGCTACCAAAATCACTGCTCCAACAGGAACACCAGGATTAGCTAAAGCTGCAGATGTTGTCAAAGCAATTAACAATGCAGGTTTTACGCTAAAAGCTAATAATGATACTGGTGAGAAAATTACCAATGGTGATTCTGTTTCCATTAATCAAGGTAAAAATATAGAAGTTACTCGCAGTGGCTCAGATATCACAATTAAAACTGCAGATGAAGTAGAGTTTACCAGCACAAAAGCGGGGGCTTTAACCGCTACTTCAGCAACAGTGAATGGTCCTACTACACTAAATGGTACGGCTACAGTTAAAGATAAATTAACAGCTGAAAAAGGTGCAACCATCAGTGGTGGTTTGGATATGAATAATAGCAAAATCACTGGTGTAGAAGCAGGTACAGGTGATAAAGACGCTGTAAATGTAGCACAGTTGAATGA
>NZ_JBSIUP010000041.1:0-13600 GCF_053654055.1 Ursidibacter sp. B-7004-1
AACAAAAATAAAATATTTATTTTTCAATTGGTTATAACTTTTCTTGTAGGGACGCCACGCTTGGCGTCCCTACACAACAAAACAAAATCTGTTATTTTTCAATTGGTTATACTTCTTCTTTGTAGGGACGCCACGCTGGCGTCCGAATGAAAAAAGACTTTGTCAATAACCTGGGGTGGACTAAAGTCCACCCTACAATAAATTAGTGAATAATCTAAAACTGATTTTCAGCCCACCAAGCAGCACCGATTAGCCCTGCATCTTGAGCGTAGTGAGCGAGTACAATATTTGGTCGGTAGATTTCTGGCATTTGTGCTAAGAAATACTCAACACGAGCAAGATAACCTTCGGCTAATCCGACACTTCCCCCTAGTGCAATGCGTTGAATGTCTAGGTTGATTTTTAGATCCGCAATCAGATTAGCGATCGCTTTTGCAGATTTATCCACTAAAGCCACCGCTTGTGGATCGCCTTGACGAAAGCGGTTAAATACTTCGGGCGGATCGCAAGGGTTTTCCCATTTTGCTGCATCTCGTGCAATAGCTCTGCCTGCTGCAATCGCTTCAACGCACCCCACTCTACCACAACCACAAGGTTCGCCATTTGGGTCAGCAAGGCTATGCCCGATATGTCCTGCAACGCCATTTGTCCCTGTAAATAACTTGCGGTTTAAGATAATTCCGCCACCAACCCCTGTTGAAACAGTAATAAATGCAAAATTATCTACATCATCTTGGCGTAAAAATTCAGCACAACCTGCTGCTTGTGCATCATTCAATAATGTGATTGGTTTATCGGTATGTTTAGCAATGCTTTGTTCTAAAGGGAAAAACGCCAAATTACCTAAATTTTTAGGATTTAATGCGGTTAAGATCCCATTTTGGATAATGCCTGTTGATGCCACAGACACTTTATCAAATTGCCCTTGGAATGTTTGTAACACTTCGGCTAATGCATCATCTAGGGCTTCAGCACTTGGGTTTTGTGGTGTGTGAATTTGAATACGCTGAGTTACTTGAGCATCTTTATCTTTTAAGGTAACTAATGCAGCGGCAATTTTTGTTCCGCCCACATCAATAGCAAGACAAGCGGTCATTTTATGCCCCTTTTTTACGATTATCGATAGCGGACACAAACCAGCCAACAATATGCTCTAAACGAGTAAGTGCAGATCCAACAGTAACCGCATAAGCACCATTTTCAATGGCTAATGCTGCAAGTTCAGGAGTATTGTAACGCCCTTCCGCCATTACTCGGCAACCATTTGCGACTAAATCACGAACAAGCTGGACATCTGGCTCTTTTGGTGTTTCTCCGCCAGTATAGCCTGACATTGTACTGCCGATTAAATCAACGCCTAATTCTTGGCAATACATACCTTCTGCAAAGGTAGAGCAATCTGCCATTGACATCGCACCGAGTTCTTGAATTCGTTTTGCACAGGCTTCAATTGTTGTCGGACGAATGCGATCTGTTCCGTCAAAGGCAATAATATCCGCACCTGCATTGTATAAATCATCAATATCTTGTAAGAATGGAGTGATACGAACAGGGCTATCGGGTAAATCACGTTTTACGATCCCAACAATTGGTACATTTACTACTTTTCTAACGGCTTTCAGATTTTCAATGCCTTCAATACGCAACCCTGCTGCACCACCTGCGACCGATGCTGCCGCCATTGCAGCGACAATTTCTGGAGAATCCATAGGACCATCATCAACAGGCTGACAAGAAGCAATAAGACCATTTTGTAACTGTGCTAAAATCTGTTCTTTGGATAATCTTGACATACAAACTCCATTATTTCTAATAAAAAAGAAGATTAACTCCAAGCATAATACGCTATGCCAGACAAAGCAACTAATAGACAAAAAAAGTGAGAGATAGATCAAATTTTTTTGTCCAGCATTAAATTAACTGTACAAAATTGCAAAAATTTAAAGATTTTGACAAAAAAAATCGGTATAGTAGCGGAACTTTTTTTACTGCTAATTTTTAACTAAAATTAGCTCAGATTATTGACAAAGTCTTTTTTCATTCGGACGCCAGCGTGGCGTCCCTACAAGGAAAGTTATAACCAATTGAAAAATAAAAAATTTTATTTTGTTATGTAGGGACGCCACGCTGGCGTCCGTTAATTGGATACAACAAATTGGGGTTTGTCATCAGTCTGTGCTAATTTTTAACTTAAAATTAGCTCTCTTTCTTTATATTTATAGAGGTCTTTTAACAATGGATGCATTAATGAGCCTTGTCGGTATTGCTGTACTCCTTTTAATTGCATTTTTATTATCTAATAACAAAAAAGCAATTAACTTCCGCACTGTATTTGGTGCATTAGCTATTCAAATTGGTATTGGTGCTTTAATTCTTTATGTACCACTTGGTCGTGAAGCACTACTTAAAGCAGCTGAAGGCGTAAGTGCTGTGATCAGTTATAGTAATGATGGTATCAGCTTCTTATTCGGTGGCTTAGTGAGCGATAAGATGTTTGAAGTCTTTGGCGGTGGCGGTTTCGTTTTCGCACTGCGTGTTCTTCCACCAATTATCTTCTTCTCTGCTCTTATTTCTGTTTTATACTACTTAGGTATTATGCAATTTGTTATTCGCATTCTTGGTGGTGCATTACAAAAAGTATTAGGTACATCAAAACCTGAGTCGATGTCTGCGGCAGCAAATATTTTCGTAGGTCAAACTGAAGCACCTTTATTAGTTAAACCATATATTAAATCAATGACTAACTCTGAGTTATTCGCTGTAATGTGTGGTGGTGTGGCATCTGTTGCAGGTGCAGTAATGATCAGCTATGCAGGAATGGGCGTTCCGTTAACTTATTTGATCGCTGCATCATTTATGGCTGCACCTGGTGGTTTATTATTTGCTAAAATTTTACACCCGCAAACAGAGTCATTTAAAGATGAATTATCTGAAGAAGATATTGAAGATAAACCGTCAAATGTTATCGAAGCAGCTGCTATTGGTACATTCTCGGGTATGCAATTAGCAATGAACGTAGGTGCAATGTTAATTTCATTCGTTGCATTAATTGCGATGTTAAATGGTTTAATTGGTTGGATTGGTGGCTTAGCTGGATTTGAAGGTGTAACACTTCAATCATTACTAGGTTATGTATTCCAACCTCTTGCTTGGGTAATTGGTGTGCCTTGGGGGGCAGAAGCTCAAGTAGCAGGTTCTTTAATCGGTCAGAAATTAGTAGTAAACGAATTTGTTGCTTATGTTGATTTCGTAAACTACTTAAAACCTGAAACAACAGTTGTGTTAAGTGAAAAAACAATCGCAATAATTACCTTTGCACTTTGTGGTTTTGCTAACTTCAGCTCTATCGCTATTTTAATCGGTGGTTTAGGGGCAATGGCTCCAAATCGTCGTGGCGATGTTGCTCGTATGGGTATCAAAGCTGTTATCGCAGGTTCACTCTCTAACTTAATGAGTGCGGCGATTGCAGGATTATTTATCGGTATCGGCGGTGCTGTACTGTAAACGATAAATAACCAAACCAACACCACAGAATTTCTGTGGTGTTGTCGTTTATGGGCTAGGTAAACGTTTGCGTCAAGTTTTTGAGTAAATAAAAGGAGAATAAAATGAGTCTAAAACACGTTGCTCAAACCGCATTATCATTGATGGATTTAACCACATTAAACGATAATGATACGGACGAAAAAGTCATCTCACTTTGCCAACAAGGTAATACACCATTTGGAACACCAGCAGCAGTTTGTGTGTATCCACGTTTTGTGCCGATTGCTCGCAAAACATTGGCACAACAACAAACAGAGCAAGTAAAAATTGCCACTGTAACAAATTTCCCACACGGTAATGACGATATTGCTATTGCTGTGGCAGAAACAAAAGCGGCAGTTGCCTACGGTGCAGATGAAGTCGATGTAGTATTCCCTTATAAAGCACTAATTTCAGGTAATGAACAAGTCGGTTATGAGCTTGTCAAACAGTGTAAAGCCGCCTGTGCAGAGCAAAATGTGTTGCTTAAAGTAATTATTGAAACAGGTGAATTAAAAACAGAAATTCTCATTCGTAAAGCAAGTGAAATTGCTATTCAAGCAGGGGCTGATTTTATTAAAACATCAACAGGTAAAGTGGCTGTGAATGCAACCCTTGAATCTGCTCGTATAATGCTTGAAACAATTCGTGATTTAGCCGTAGCTGATCGTGTTGGTTTTAAAGCAGCTGGTGGTGTTAAAACAACCGAAGAAGCTCAACAATATCTTGAGCTAGCCACTGATATTTTAGGCAAAGAATGGGTAACATCGGCACATTTCCGCTTTGGTGCATCAAGTTTATTGAATAATTTACTTGCAACTTTAAACGATCAAAATCAAACCCAAACAACAGGTTACTAATCAACAAGCGGTGAGATTTTGTAAAAAATTAACCAAATCCTACCGCTTATTATTGAGAGGAAAGTAAAATGAAACGTGTATTTATTATGATGCTCGACTCTTTCGGTATCGGCTATACGGAAGATGCTGAGAAATTTGGTGATAAAGGTTCAAATACCTTAGGACACATTGCCGAACAATGTGCAGCAGGGAAAGCAGACGATCACCGCCGTTCAGGTTTGCTCAAATTACCTAATATGAATAAATTAGGTTTAGGATTGGCGGCTGAAGAATCTTGTGGCTCTTACCCTGCTGGGTTAGCACAAGATGTACAACTTATCGGCGGTTATTGCCACGCTAAAGAAATTTCTTCGGGTAAAGATACGCCATCAGGTCACTGGGAAGTTGCAGGTGTTCCTGTACTTTTTGATTGGGGATATTTTCCACAACACGAAAATAGTTTCCCACAAGAGTTACTCGATAAAATTGTTAAACGTGCTAACTTAAAAGGCTATTTAGGTAATTGCCACTCATCTGGCACAGTTATTTTAGATGAGCTTGGCGAAGAACATATGCGTACAGGATTTCCGATTTTCTATACTTCCGCAGATTCGGTATTCCAAATTGCTTGCCACGAAGAAACCTATGGCTTAGATAAACTCTACGAACTTTGTCAAATCGTGCGTGAAGAGCTTGAAGGCTACAATATCGGACGTGTTATTGCTCGTCCATTTGTTGGGGCAAAAGCTGGGGAATTTAGCCGTACAGGTAATCGTAAAGATTATGCCGTAGAACCACCTTCTGCGACTGTGCTACAAAAACTTGTAAATGAAAAAGGCGGTGAAGTGGTTTCCATCGGTAAAATTGCTGATATTTACGCACATACGGGGATCACTCGTAAAATTAAAGCCACAGGCTTACCTGAATTATTTGATCGTACATTAGAAGAAGTCAAAGCAGCAGGTAACAATACCATTGTATTTACTAACTTTGTGAACTTTGATTCAGATTTTGGGCATCGCCGAGATGTTGCAGGCTACGCCGATGCATTAGAGTATTGGGATAGCCGTTTACCTGAATTACTACCGTTAATCCAAGATGAAGATTTATTGATTATTACAGCTGATCACGGTTGTGATCCAACGTGGCAAGGAACGGATCACACTCGTGAACATACGCCAATTTTGCTATACGGCAAAAACGTAGCAAAAGAGTCTTATGGTCGCCGCGAAACCTTTGCTGATATTGGTCAAACCATTGCGAATTACTTTGGCTTATCACCAATGGACTATGGTACGGCTATTATTGATTTCAACAAGTAATCGGTGTTACATAGTAGATGCACAAACATTTAGTTTCTTTTGTAGGGGCGGGGTTTATCCTCGCCCATAAATGAATACTATATTCGGGTGGGGATAAACCCCACCCCTACTAAATTTTCTTAAAATTGGCTTTGTGTAGCTGCTACATAACATCATAAATAATCTCTACTAAAAGGAACATAAAATGACTCCACATATTAACGCACCAGCAGGTGCATTTGCAGATGTTGTATTGATGCCAGGTGATCCACTTCGAGCAAAATACATTGCAGAAACATTCTTAGAAGATGCGAAATTAGTAACTGATGTTCGCAATATGTTTGGTTACACAGGCACTTACAAAGGCCGCAAAATTTCAGTAATGGGGCACGGAATGGGTATTCCATCTTGCTCAATCTATGCTAAAGAGCTAATTACGGAATATGGTGTGAAAAAAATTATTCGTGTTGGTTCTTGTGGTGCCGTTCGCCCAGACGTTAAATTACGCGATGTTGTTATCGGTGTTGGTGCTTGTACAGACTCTAAAGTAAACCGTATCCGTTTTAAAGATAACGATTTTGCAGCGATTGCAGATTTTGATATGACATTAGCGGCAGTTCAAGCAGCAAAAGAAAAAGGTGTACCTGTGCGTGTTGGTAATCTTTACTCTGCTGATCTTTTCTATACACCAGATGTAGAAATGTTTGATGTAATGGAAAAATATGGCATTTTAGGGGTAGAAATGGAAGCTGCTGGAATTTACGGTGTTGCAGCTGAATTTGGTGCAAAAGCTCTCACTATTTGTACAGTATCAGACCATATCCGTACTCACGAGCAAACTACGGCTGAAGAGCGTCAATTAACCTTCAATGATATGATTGAAATTGCGTTAGAATCTGTGTTAATTGGAGATAAAGCATAATCTTCTATAATTAAACATTATCTGTCTAGGAAAATGCCGACTACTAAGTCGGCATTATTACAAAATTATAATACGTTTACACAATTTAAATCTTCGAAAGATTGCTCTAAGCGTTTAGACATAGATTCTTCCATTTTGCGTAACCATACACGTGGATCATAGTATTTTTTGTTTGGTGCATCAGGGCCTGTTGGGTTACCTAATTGACCTTGTAAATACGCTTCGTTTGCTTTGTAGAACTGTAAAATACCGTCCCAAGATGCCCATTGGGTATCTGTGTCGATGTTCATTTTGATTGCACCGTAGCTAATTGCTTCACGGATTTCTTCACGACTTGAACCTGAACCACCGTGGAATACGAAGTCGATTGATTTTGCTGGTAAACCACGCTCTTTTGATACAAACTCTTGTGATGCACCTAAAATAGATGGTTTTAATTTTACGTTACCTGGTTTGTAAACACCGTGTACGTTACCGAATGCTGCCGCAACTGTGAAACGTGGGCTTACAGGGTTTAATGAATCGTAAACAAATAATACATCTTCAGGTTGAGTGTAAAGTTTAGATTCTTCAACATCTGAATTATCTACGCCATCTTCTTCACCACCAGTAATACCGATTTCGATCTCAAGGGTCATACCTAATTTGTTCATACGCTCTAGGTATTTTTTACAGATTTCCATATTTTCTTCAATTGGCTCTTCAGAAAGGTCAATCATATGTGAAGAGAATAATGGTTTACCTGTTTCTGCAAAGAATTTCTCACCTGCATCTAACATTCCATCAATCCAAGGTAATAAATTTTTTGCTGCGTGGTCAGTGTGAAGAATAACTGGAACACCGTACTCTTTTGCTAATTCGTGAACGTGTTTTGCACCTGCAACAGCACCTAATACGTCTGCACGAGCACCACTTGCTGGTTTGATGCCTTTACCTGCGTAGAATTGTGCACCACCATTTGAGAATTGAACAATAACAGGTGCTTTAACGCGTGCTGCTGTTTCTAATACTGCGTTTACAGAGTCCGTACCCACACAGTTTACCGCTGGGATTGCGAAGTTATGTTCTTTTGCAAATGCAAAAACTTTTTGTACATCATCACCAGTTACTACGCCTGGTTTTACAATATCTAATAATTTAGCCATTTTGGAGTTCCTTATATATTTAAAAAAATCAAGGTTTAAAAATAGGGCGTATATGATACGCCCTTACATCAATTAGTCATTTGCACGTTTTTCTAAAATTTCAACTGCTGGTAATACTTTGCCTTCTACAAATTCTAAGAATGCACCACCACCTGTTGAAATATAAGAAATTTTATCAGCAATACCAAATAAGTCGATAGCCGCTAATGTATCACCACCACCTGCAATTGAGAATGCACCATTAGCGGTTGCTTCTGCAATTGCATTTGCAACAACTTCAGTCCCTTTGCGGAAGTTAGGGAATTCAAATACGCCAACAGGACCATTCCAAAGAATGGTTTTCGCATTACGAATAATTTCTGCTAATTCTTCTGCAGATTTATCGCCAATATCAAAAATTGATTCGCCTTCAACGACTTCATTTACTGCTTTGTGAGTCGCTGATGCTGTTTCTGAAAACTCTGTTCCTACACGCACATCAACAGGTACTGGAATGCTCGTTGTTTTTGATAAACGTTGAGCTTCAGGGATTAGATCTGCTTCATATAAAGAATTACCAACATTGTAGCCTTCCGCTGCAATAAAGGTATTGGCAATACCACCACCAACGATAAGTTGGTCAGCAATTTTAGAGAGAGAGTCTAAAACGGTTAATTTAGTTGATACTTTTGAGCCACCTACAATCGCTAACATTGGGCGTTGTGGTTCTTTTAATGCTTTGCCTAATGCATCTAATTCTGCTGCTAATAATGGACCTGCACACGCAACAGGGGCATATTCAGCCACACCATAAGTTGAGCCTTCGGCACGGTGAGCTGTACCAAATGCG
Source organism: Ursidibacter sp. B-7004-1 (assembly GCF_053654055.1). Lineage (NCBI taxonomy): Bacteria > Pseudomonadati > Pseudomonadota > Gammaproteobacteria > Pasteurellales > Pasteurellaceae > Ursidibacter > Ursidibacter sp. B-7004-1. The sequence goes on from NZ_JBSIUP010000041.1 coordinate 8,562, forward strand.
TCCATTACAAATACATCACACAGTGCCGCATATTTTTTCGCTAACTCAGGATCGTTTTTCTTTTCACCTTTGTTAATACGCACGTTTTCAAGTACAACGATTTCATTCTCATTGACTTCTACGCCATCTAAATAATCACGCACTAAACGAACTGGTACATCAAGTGCCTCATTTAAGTAATCAACGACAGGTTGTAATGAGTTCGCTTCTTCAAAAACCCCTTCAGTTGGACGACCTAAGTGAGATGTTACCATCACTTTTGCCCCTTTTTGTAAAGCAAGTTTAAGTGTTGGAATAGTCGCACGAATACGAGCATCTGACGTTACTTTGCCATCTTTTACTGGTACGTTAAGGTCAGCACGAATAAAAAGACGTTTACCTGCAAGGTCAAGATCTGTCATTTTTTTTACGGACATAGTGAGTTCCTCTTTTGATTTTCAAAATTAAAAACGAATTGATTATATCAGTTTCCTATTTATTTGGGCGAATGTAGATCAAATTATTCTGCAATTTTCTTTATTTTTTTCATTAAATAAATTAATTTACTTCTCAGAAAAATTAGACCTAAATCCTAGATTTTGTTATAGAATTGTAACACTATTGTAAAAATTAAGGAGTAAATTATGTCTAGTACAACTAAAAATCCTTTACGGGGATTGATAATCTTAGGATTAGATTTGATCCTGTTCTTTTTCTTACTTGGTATATTGCCTTTTTCAGAGCAAGAAAATCGTGGGTTAGCGTTACTTGTTTTTGTCGGTGTACTTTGGCTAACTGAAGCATTTAACATTACCGTTACTTCACTAATGGTTCCCATTTTTGCTATTGGTCTGAATGTATTGCAAACTAAAGCAGCCTTCGCCCCATTCTCTGAGCCAATTATATTTATGTTCTTTGGGGGCTTTGTTATAGCGGCAGTTTTAAATATTCAAAAAATAGATCTATGGCTTGCGAACCATATTATCCGATTAGCGAAAGGCAATCTTAAACGCACCATTATTTACCTATTCCTTGTTACCGCTCTACTTTCTCTTTTTATCAATAATACCGCTGTGGCAGCAATGATGCTTCCGCTCACATTGGGTATTTTGCATCAAGTTGATTTTAAAACTAACCGCAATTTATATGTTTTCGTCTTATTAGGCATTGCGTTTAGCTCAAGTATCGGTGGTATGGGAACGTTAGTGGGCAGTGCACCTAATGCTATTTTAGCTTCACAGCTCAAAATTTCTTTTTCAGAGTGGTTAGCTTATGGAATGCCTGTGGCAATTTTATTGATGATTGCGATGGTACTATGCTTGCTATTTGTTCTACGCCCTAATTTTAATGTGAGTTTTGAAGTTAATGTCGAACAAATTCCTCTTACCCCACAACGATTAGCCACGTTGATCATCTTTATAATTACAGCAATTTTCTTAGTCTTCAGTAGCAGTATTGAGCCTATTTTGCGTAATTTATTAGGCTTAAGCCACTCTATCAAAAACTTTGATGCCGTTATTGCAATGATCGCTGTATTATCATTCTGTATCTGTAATACAGCAAGCTGGCAGCAAATTCAGGAACGCACTGAATGGGGTGTTTTGATGTTATTTGGTGGTGGCTTGGTATTAAGTATCGTACTAAGAGAAACAGGGGCGAGCAAAATTCTGGCAGATAGCATCGTTGCATTCATCGGGCAACAACATTGGTTAATAATGACCATTGTAATGACAGCCTTTATCGTCTTTTTAACCGAATTTACGTCTAATACCGCCAGTGCCGCCCTATTGATGCCAATTTATATCTCCGTTGCTCAAAACTTAGGTGTTCCGCCACTAGCATTAGCCGCCATTATTGCGTGTGGAGCTTCCTGTGCATTTATGTTACCTATTGCAACACCACCAAATGCGATTGTCTTTGCAACAGGCTATATTAAGCAGAGTGAAATGGTGAAAGTTGGTATTCTATTGAATATTGCTTGTATTATTGTGATTGGCTTCTTGTCTTATTTCTTGTGGATGACTTGGTGGTAGATTTGCTCAAAACTTATTGTATACGGTAAAAAATTGCCTGAGCCATCTTACTAAGATGACTCAGGCAGCTAGACCTATAATAAATAGTTTCTTAAATAGTATAGATTACCAAGTATAATGAAGACCTAAATGTCCTTGGTAAGATTTTCTAGAAATTGGTGAACTATGATAAACATGGTTCTTATCCCCAATTCCTATTATATGACGAAGATTCACATAGAGCCTTAAGTTATCTGTAATTGAATATTGCCCTCCAATACTAAATTCAGCCGATAAATTACCAAAGCTTTCTCTAACCACATCAGACCCTACACTAATTTTACTTTCTTTACCTTTTAATGTTTGTAATAGATGAGCAGCTAAGTAGAGCTGGGTTTTATTAGTATTTAAAAGATTGGAGCCAAAACCTAATCTAAAGCCTAAACGACCAACAAGGCTATCTTGCTGTTCTTTTTTAACTTGTTTAGTACCATCATTAAATCCACCTAACCATATACTTTGGTAACTTAATTGAGCTTGAGGCTCAAAAAATAATTCAAAATGTTTTAATGGAATATGCTTACCTATTTCAATGGAAGCTCCTAGTCCATAACCATCTTGCTTAGCTTGCATACCTTTACTGTTATAGTTATTTTTCAACCACGATAGTTGTCCTGTAGTATCAATATAAAAGCCGTTTTTAGCATAATAAGTATAATAGCTACCTAATGAAAACATATCTGTTTTAGCTATTCCCGTAAATTTATCGGCAACAACCACGCCATTCTCTGCACGATATTTATCAAAGAAATAGCTTTTCGCCCAACCATATGTAAAAATAATGCCTAAATGTTCTTTGGCTTTATCTTCTTTTAATTCAAAGAATAGTGGTTTACCCAACTGTATAAAACCTGATCTAACTTTAACGCCAAAACGATTTATACCTTGAAAATCATCAGCACTATAATTTAGTCTAGCCCAAACCTGTTTATGATCTGCAGTAGCTTGTTTGAGATTTAAATAACGCTCTTCACCAATACGTTCATGTAATTTACCTAATTGTTCAAGACCCATTTGTCTATTTACAAATGGTAATTGCAAATAACCTACAACAGACGGACTAATAATATCAATATATTGTGGCTGTCTTGGTTGTGGTACGACTTCTGGCTTATTAGGAATAACCTCTGAGTTATTTGGGGTTATATTTGGATTTATATTGAGTTCACTCGGAGTGATTTCTGATGGTTCAGGGGTTGGATCTGGTAATTTAGCTTTAAGAGTCCAATAATAATTTCCTTCTTTTTTAGCTAATTGTGCTTCTCCTGCATTTTGTGTGGCAGAGGAACCTACAAATAAATTTCCTTCATGTTCCATATCTACAGTCACAACAACAGGAGAGAATTGATCCTCTGTTGTTCTAATAATATCGCCGAAGATACCATTCTTCGTTTTTACTGTAGTTATCGCATTTGGATTGATATCCCCTTTAATATGTAACGAATCATTATGTGATGCTTGTGAATCTTGATTCCATACTGAATCAACTATCAATTCACCACCACCCTGATAATTATTCACAATAAATTTAGTGAATTTAGGATTTCTTGAACCATCAGCTAAATCTAACGTGCCTAAATGAGTAAAACTATTAGCTTTTATATCTTCAGTATTAGAAGAACTGAGATCAGACAGAGAAAAAGTTGCTTCACGAGCTAAATTTAGTGTCTCTACTTTGAATGTATTAAAGGTTTCTTGGTCTTTAATATCTATTTTGCCTTTAGTAATGGATAGTAGACTAGGGTTGATAATGTTAGTAGAACGACTTGGATTGTTGGTATTCTTTAGAAGAGTGAGTGATTCATCTGCATTATATTCAATAGTACATCTATTACATCTATTTATCGGTAATGTTGTTTCTGGGTCTTTTAATTTATTGATAACTAATTTACTGACCCTAAGTCCCTTATCAAACTGAAAGCTGCCACTTTGTGTTTTTTCACTATTACCAATTTCTAGGTTACGAATTATCAGTGGTCTTTGAGATATTAATGAACCATTATTAACTACATTAGGCAAATAAACCTCATTGCTATTATTATCATAATTGTCATTAATTGTTATTTTTCCACCATTTTCCAAAGAGACTTTACTGTTTGATGTTCTAATACTATGCTTACCTAAGTTAAAAATTATTTCTGAATTTTTACCTTCAACAACAATTTTAGCTGTACCACCGTGATAACCAAAATAGTTATCATCATGTACAGCATTTGATTGGGTTAATTTTGCACCATCTTTCACATATAATTCGCCTTGAGAACCAGAGCCTCCAACATTAATACGTGCATCCCTAATATCTAATTCTGTTCCGTTTCCTTCTACCGTAAGAATCCCATAACCTGTGGCATGATTACCAACGTGTACCTCACCTGTTTTAACTTTAGTGCCACCATTAATGGTGACTTTATCAGGTTGTTCCAACGTTCCTGGTATGTACAATCCAACACTATAATAACCCTGTTCATCAGGCTGTATTCCTATTAATTTATCAGTCTTTTGCTCACCTTTCTCCCAAATTACATCAGCATAACTAACGCCTGAAAATATGGCTACAACAGGAAAAAGAATAGTTAGTTTTCTCATTTTTACATCTCCTAGGATATAAATAGTATAGTTATGTAAGGAACACTTTCCAATTACAATTATCTGCATATAGTAGTATATTTTATTCATTATTTCAAAATGTATCAAAAAAAGTAAACTTATATAATCTATTTGAAGATAGAATAATAAAGAAGTTTATTATCCTTTAATTAACATTAGATTAACAAAGAGGAATTAAATTATGAAAAATACTCTAATTTTCTACAAATGAAATCATTATTTTAAAAGATACAGGTATACATTATTATAGTGAAAAAATAAATAATACTCTCTTGCCTGAGGATATTAATGAAATATACCAAGACAGAATAGCAAATGGGGATAGAACTGGTTATCTAGGATAATTAGTTGAAAGTTAATTAAACTATGCAACTAGATTAA
>NZ_JBSIUP010000042.1:0-12705 GCF_053654055.1 Ursidibacter sp. B-7004-1
TGTTATTTTTCAATTAGTTATGACTTTCCTTGTAGGGACGCCACGCTGGCGTCCGAATAAAAAAACTTTGTCAATAATCTGATATTAGTCGTACTTTTTTTGCTTTCGCAATAGGAAGAAAAATTTATATTCTTCGTACCTTTGTCAATAAGACACAAAAAATACCACAAATAGAAATTGATATTGCAATTAACCGCTTACAGGAAATGATCGATGAAAGTACAACCAATCACTTATAAAACTGTTAAAAATAAATTGTTGGCTGATGAAAAAGTCAAAGCACTATATGTTGAAGAAAAAATGGCAGAAGATGTGCAATCGTTGCTTTATATAATGCGTAGTAAAGCTGGTTTGAATATTTCTCAAGTCGCTGAGCGAATGGGTATTTCACAACCAGCTGTATCCAAATTAGAACGAAATGCCGATAAAGCCACACTCTCCAGCTTAATACGATACGCCCAAGCCTGTGGAATGGAATTAAAGTTATCTGCACACTCTTAATATTATAAGGAAACACAATGGCACACACGCATAAACTTGCAACACAATTTGTCCACGCTGGACGTAAACCTCGTTACACTCAAGGCTCGGTTAATAGCGTTATCCAACGAGCCTCTTCACTTATTTTTAATTCGGTGGCAGAGAAAAAAGAGGCTACTCGTAATCGCTACAAATGTGCATTATTTTATGGTCGCCGTGGCACATTAACTCACTTTGCCCTACAAGATGCAATGTGTGAATTAGAAGGGGGAGCAGGTTGTTATCTTTATCCCTGCGGTGCAGCAGCAGTGAGCAATAGTATTTTAGCCTTTGTACAGCAGGGTGATCATATTCTAATGACGGGAGCAGCCTACGAGCCAACCCAAGATTTTTGTAATATTATTTTAAAGAAAATGGGGATTTCTACGACTTATTATGATCCCCTTATTGGAGAAAAAATTGCCGATCTTATTCAACCCAATACTAAAGTTTTATTCCTTGAATCACCAAGTTCACTCACAATGGAAGTGCCAGATGTTCCCACTTTAGTTAGAACAGCTCGGTCAATTAACCCTGAAATTGTTATTATGATTGATAATACTTGGTCTGCTGGCGTACTCTTCCCTGCTCTTGAACACGATATTGATATTTCAATTCAAGCCGGCACAAAATACCTAGTCGGCCATTCTGATGTAATGATTGGAACGGCAGTTTCAAATGCACGTTGTTGGGATCAACTGCGTGAAAACTCCTACCTGATGGGACAAATGGTTGATGCAGACTCCGCCTATACCACTGCTCGTGGACTACGCACTCTTGGTGTTCGCTTAAAGCAGCATCAAGAAAGTAGTATTGCGATTGCAAATTGGTTAGCACAACGTCCTGAAGTTAAAGCCGTCTATCACCCAGCTTTGCCAAGCTGTCCTGGTCATCAATTTTTCCAACGAGATTTTGCAGGTGCTAGCGGGCTGTTTTCTTTTGAACTTTGCAAAAAATTATCTGATGAAGAACTCGCTCAATTTTTAGACCATTTTGAGTTATTCACAATGGCTTATTCGTGGGGTGGGTTTGAATCACTTATTCTAGCTAACCAACCACAAGAGATTGCCAAAATACGCCCAGCTATTGAACGAAAATTGACAGGTACACTTATTCGAGTTCATATTGGCTTGGAAGATGTACAAGACCTGATTGCTGATTTGGAAAAAGGGTTTGAAAGAATTAAAAGTATGTAGGTGGCATATATTATCTTCTTAGCTCAAAATCGCTAACCCAATAGTTTTTCTAGGGAAAGTGGAGATGAATAAATAAGGCTAAGAAAGGCGGGAATCCCGCCTTTTTTAGATTAAGAATTAGATATTTTTCGCAATTAGATCACCCATTTCGCTGGTTGAAATTGGTGCAGATTGATCGGCTAAGTCGGCAGTACGGTAGCCTTCTGCTAATACTTTTTGTACCGCATTTTCGATAGCTTTGGCTGCATCTTCCAAGCCAAAACTATAACGTAGCATCATTGCCGCAGAAAGAATTTGTGCGATAGGATTTGCGATATTCTTACCTGCAATATCAGGTGCAGAGCCACCTGCTGGCTCGTATAAACCAAAGCCTTTTTCATTTAAGCTCGCTGATGGCAGCATTCCCATTGAACCTGTAATCATTGCACATTCATCAGAAATAATATCCCCGAAAATATTTGAACAGAGTAACACATCAAAAAATTCTGGCTGCTTGATTAACTGCATTGTCGCGTTATCAATATAAATATGATCTAATTTTACTTCAGGATATTGTTTTGCCACTTCATTAACAGTTTCACGCCATAAAATTGAACTCATCAATACATTGGCTTTATCTACCGAAGTAACGTGCTTGCTACGTTTCATTGCTGTTTCGAAGGCAACTTTTGCAATACGTTCAATTTCATAGCGGTGATAAACTTCTGTATCGAAAGCTTTTTCATTTGCTCCTTCACCTTCACGCCCTTTAGGTTGCCCAAAATAGATACCACCAGTTAATTCACGCACCGTTACCATATCAAAACCTTTGGCTGCAATGTCTGCACGCAATGGGCAGAATTGTTCTAATCCTTTATATAGTGTTGCAGGGCGAAGATTACAGAATAGGGAAAAATGTTTACGTAAAGGTAATAATGCACCACGTTCAGGCTGTTCGTTAGCAGGTAAGTGTTCCCATTTAGGACCACCAACAGAACCAAATAAAATAGCATCAGCCTCTTCACAACCTTTTAAGGTGCTTTCAGGTAATGCCTTACCGTGATTATCAATTGCGATGCCACCAATGTCATAGTGGTTATAATTAAGAGTAAAATTATATTTTTGTTGTACTACGTCAAGTACCTTAATTGCTTGAGCCATAATTTCAGGGCCAATACCATCACCACTTAATACCGCAATATTGTAAGTTTGCATATAAATTCCTCAAGTTATAATTGATTAAATGAAAGCAACAATATAAAACATTTCTGCATTGAATGGGGAATTTTTTGTGTGATTTTAACGATTTCCGTTAGAATAGTTTTAGCAAATAACCAAAAGAGAATAAAGAAATGAAACGAACAGGATACAAAGGGGCAATATTTGCATTTTATCTGCTCAATTTGACCGCTTGTGGCACAATTTCAAGTTTAGCAGAAGATGATTACACCCCTTATGCAGGGGTAATAAAAGATTTTCAAACGATGAGAGAAGGAGGGATAATTAGTGTTTTGGCTGTGGTAGATTTACCCCTTAGTTTTGTTTTCGATACGCTATTATTACCTATTACGCTGACTCGCTAATCATTATGTTTAAGCATTGCGATATAGTTACAACTCACATCTTTATTAAGCCAAAATTTCTCTGTAATCGGATTAAAATGGTAGCCCACCATTTCAGTACAACTTAATTGAGCCTGATCACACCAATTCAATAACTCGGCAGGCTTAATAAATTTCTCAAATTCGTGAGTACCTTTGGGTAGCATTTTAAGCACATATTCCGCCCCAATAATAACTAAGGCATAGGCTTTAAGTGTACGGTTAATCGTTGAGAAAAAAAGTACACCATTGGGTTTTAACAGGGCTTGGCAACTTTGAATAATCGAAAGTGGATCAGGAACGTGTTCTAACATTTCCATACAGGTAATAACGTCAAACTTTTCGGCATTACAAGCGGTCTGTTCGGCTAAAAAATTTTCAATAGTGGTTTGTTGATAATCAATGATTAAATTGTTTTGCTCTGCGTGTTGTTTCGCAATCGCCAGTGGCTCTGTGGTCATATCAATCCCTGTTACAGTTGCTCCTAATTTAGCCATTGCTTCACTTAGAATACCGCCACCACAGCCAACATCAAGCACTTTCTTACCAAATAAGCCACCCGATTTTTCATTTACATAGGCTAGGCGTAAAGGATTAAGCAAGTGGATTGGTTTAAAATCGCCTTTAGGATCCCACCAACTTTTTGCCATTTTCTCAAATTTTGATATTTCTTGTTGATCAACGTTCTTCATAAAAACACCTATTACAAATTTTTTATCGCTAAATTCTACCTGATCTCAGCTATAAAAGCGGATCAATCTGTTAAATTCTTACAAAAAATCTTATCGCAAGCGGTCTTTTTGTTTAAAAAAACGCAAATTGATTTAAAAATAGTCTTTTAATTAGTTTTTTTTATCTTTGTGATAAATTTTTTTAATTTTTTTCTTGCAAATTAAAATGAAGTAGATAAACTCTGTGCCATTCAAACACAACATTAACAAAAATTAAGGAAACCTTTATGAGCGATTTAAATGTACTTTTCCAAAAAATCAAACAGCGTGATCCAAATCAAGCTCCTTTCCATCAAGCCGTTGAAGAGGTTTTTGGTAGCCTTGCTCCATTTTTAGCCAAAAATCCACAATATACCAAATATGGTTTATTAGAGCGTATTGTTGAACCTGAACGTGTTATCAGTTTCCGAGTTACTTGGGTGGACGACAACGGTCAAGTGCAAGTAAATCGTGGTTATCGTGTACAGATGAACTCAGCGATTGGGCCATATAAAGGTGGCTTACGTTTTCACCCAACTGTGGATTTAGGTGTATTAAAATTCTTAGCCTTTGAGCAAGTATTTAAAAATGCCTTAACAACTTTACCGATGGGCGGTGGCAAAGGTGGCTCAGATTTCGATCCTAAAGGTAAATCTGATGCAGAAGTAATGCGTTTCTGTCAAGCCTTTATGAGTGAATTATTCCGTCATATCGGTGCAGATACTGATGTACCTGCAGGTGATATTGGTGTGGGTGGTCGTGAAATTGGCTACTTATATGGTCAATATAAAAAATTACGCAATGAATTTACTTCGGTATTAACAGGTAAAAGTTTAACGTGGGGTGGTAGTTTAATTCGTCCAGAAGCAACAGGTTACGGTACAGTATATTTTGCAGAAAGTATGTTAAATACGCGTGGTCAAAGTTTTGAAGGTAAACGTGTTGTGATTTCAGGTTCAGGAAACGTAGCACAATATGCTGCTGAAAAAGCGATCCAAAAAGGGGCGAAAGTATTAACTGTTTCTGACTCTAACGGCTATGTATTATTCCCTGATAGTGGTATGACAGAGGCACAGCTTGCTGCTTTATTAGAACTTAAAAATGAACGTCGTGAACGTCTATCAGTGTATGCAAAAGAGCAGGGTATTCAATACTTTGATGGTCAAAAACCTTGGGGCGTAGCGTGTGAAGTAGCATTACCTTGTGCAACGCAAAACGAACTGGATACAGAAGATGCGAAAACATTACTCAAAAATGGTTGTATCTGTGTGGCAGAAGGGGCGAATATGCCATCTACATTAGGTGCGGTGGAAGTTTTTGTTGATGCGAAAATCCTATATGCACCAGGTAAAGCATCAAATGCAGGTGGCGTGGCAACTTCAGGTTTAGAGATGAGCCAAAATGCAATTCGCCTATCTTGGAGTCGTGAAGAAGTGGATCAACGTCTATTTGATATTATGAAAAATATCCACGAAAACTGCGTAGAAAACGGTACAGAAAACGGCTTTGTGAACTATGTAAACGGTGCAAACATTGCAGGCTTCAAAAAAGTGGCAACCGCAATGTTAGAGCAAGGCGTGGTGTAATATCAGCTTAATATAATTACCTAATTCTTATTATAAAAATACTCTCCATAATTTCCCTTGTTAATCTCAATTAACAAGGGTTTTTTTATGCCATAAAACTCAATCCTAAAACCTAGTCTCAAAAATTACATTGATATTCTTATCGGTGTAAGCATAAAGTGTTGGCAAATTACTATCGTGTTTTCGCCACGAGAGCTGTAACTTAGGGGTAATTCCGAATAAGTGCCAATCCCGTTTCCATAGGGTTAATGTGGTGCTGAATACCTCGTCTGAACGGACTTTACCTAAATCAAGAGTATTTCCTAACTTGGCAGTATCGTGGTAATCTCGTTCGGTAATGGCAAAGCCTAAGCGGCTAGATAGCCCGAATGTTTGCCATTCTTGTCCCCAACCAAAGCGTAAACTTTTGGTATCAGCACTGAATTGACGAACCTTAGTGCGTTCAAAACCAATATCAGAACCAACATAAAAATATTGCTGTGGTTTTGGTAGCCACAGTAGCGTTATTGAGGCTAATTTACTGCTGCCATCTTGAGCTTGGCTATCATAATAATCTTGCTTGCCGTATTCTAATGCGGTAGAAATTTGCCAATTAGGCGAAAGCCAGTGGTTATATTCTGCTCGTACACCTTGTGTTTTTCGATAGCTACTTCCACCAGACCAACGCTTTTCAAAAAAAGGCAATAAGCGTAATGTCTGTTTTTCATTTTTATAGGTGTAGCCTAAGAGTGTGCGGTTAGTTAGTTCATCGTCATCGTGGCTGTTCCAATAACTTCTGCCTGAAAAATCGTTTTGAAAGGTAAGGTAATGTGAGCCAGTTAAATTGAAGTCTCGAGATAAATCGGCACTATAAGCAAAACCATTTGCTTTGCGAGGGAGCATATTTTCCCCTTTTACATAACCTGTATTTTCGATTTCAGGGGAGTTAGAGGTGTTATTGATATTGTTTTCTTGTACATAATAAGCACTTGCCCCAAATTGCCAACTACTGCGTTTTTTTAGGGCAGCAAGGTAAGCATCAATTAGCTGCATCACTGGTGCTGGCAGATTTTCTGCACTTTTGGCTTTGTTAAATTGATCTTCCGCGGCATTATTTTGTTGAGCATTAAATAAGGCAACGGCAAGTTCAATTCTGACTACATTGAGTTGTGGCTGCTCTGCTAAAATTTGTCGATAAAGGTGAATCGCTTCATTATTTTTTCCTTGTAAACTGGCAAGTTTAGCTTGAGCAAACTGAATTAAGGTTTTATCAGCGTTTGGGAATTGCTGATAAACAGGCAATAAGGTTGCGATAGCATCAGTTTGACGTGCGAATAACGCATCACTTAATAGCTGATGAACAAGCGGTGGGTTTTGGCTTAATTCTTGCAGGCTAATATCTATTGGTTGTGAGTTTTGGGCTGTTTGAGTCAGCTCGGGCTGTGCTTGTGGTGCAATGGGCTTTGCTACATTTTTGATTTGCTCATCGTGGTGATTGGGTGTGGCAAATGCCAAGCAAGGTAGCCAATATAAAGGAAGAGTCAGTTTTCTCATAAAGTATCACAAATTAAATAATGGGAAAATAAAGCCGATTTGTAAACCGTACAAATCGGCTTAGTACTTAAAAACAACGAGGGTTATTTAGGTTGTTTTGTGGCACCGAAGGTTGCTAGATACTCAGTATTTGGAGCGATGTTCAAGTCGATTTTACCTACGGCATCATTTAGATTTTTTCCACCGAAGGCTACATTATATGTTCCTGTAATATTACTATTATTCATATGTTTATTTGAGTAATACTGAGCAGCACCAATGCCATCGGTAATGTAATTAGGTCTACGATCTATATTCGCTTTTGGTAAATCAATGGTTCCTACTGTATTACTCTGAAGCGTGCCAGAAACGGTACTTTTTTCCCAAGTTTCTCCAAAGTGAGCATTTAGGGTAATTGTGCCGTCTTCTTTAGGTGCAGAAACTAGTTTATTAGTTTTATTTAGAGTTACTGCAATAACATTACCTTTATAAGTCGCATCACCTGCTACATTTTCATTCCACGTTAGTCGGCCTTTTGCATCTTCGTCATATACTTTAAATTCGGCATTACTACCTTGTTTTCCTGCACTTTGGATCACTGCAAATAATGCACTATTATTATGATCGGTAAAAATAGCACCATAAGAAGAATAAGGTTGATTGGTGAAGAGATAGTTCATTTCAGGCGTATTCTTTTGAGCGATCTTAACACTACCTGAGTGAGTGCCGAGTAATGGTTTGCCATCTTTTTTGGACAGTTCGTCTAAATCAAATTGGATCTTAGGATCTAATACGACATTCTTGATTACATCATTATGTTCATACGAATCCTGAAAGCCTTCCTTCAACCTTAGAAAATCGCCAAATGAAATTACAGTTGGTGGATTATCTTTGAGGTCACCCTTAATTCTCCCTGCAGAGATATAGTCTACAAACGTATTATCAAAAGTATCCTGATTAACAATACGCCATTTTTTACCTTGGCTATCTACGACACTTGCAGTTTCGTTAGGTGTTGCAGAAGTGCCTGGTACAGCAGGGGAAGTTGGTTGCACTGCCGCTGTTGATGAGTTAGACGCAACAGAGGCTGGTGTAGTTTGTTCAGAGGGTGACTTTTGTGTGGTTGGTTCAGTTGATGAATTTTGCGTAGTTGATGGTTGTGTTACCTGAGTTGGAGCCTTAACATCTGATGATTTGTCATTAATAATACATCCAGTAGTGGTTACTGAAACAAATAACGCAAGTGCAGAAATTTTAAATGTTGTGTTCATAATGAATCCTTAATGAATATAAATAAAACAAATTGATCGCTTTTAATATTTCTTCTGTATAAAAAATATAAAAAATTTGCCCATTGTAAAAAAAAAAAAAAAATCAAGTCCCTGAAAAAATTTATTTTTATGTCATTTTTGTATAAAACAGTAAGTATTATGCAAGCGGTAATATCTGTGGGATAATTTGCATCTTTTATCGTTCTTTATCACAAAAGGAGAATTTTACGATGATGAATAGAAGACGTTTTATCCAAATTGGTGCAACAACGATTTTAGCTTTAGGTACAAGCCGTTTAGGTTTTGCGATGAAAGCGGAGAATAAAGTTGCGTTGCGTATTATTGGAACAACGGATATTCATAGCTTTTTAACGGATTTTGATTACTACAAAGATGCCCCAACGGATAAATTCGGTTTTACTCGTACGGCAACTTTGATTGAACAAGCGCGTAAAGAAGCCAAAAATAGCGTATTAGTCGATAACGGTGATTTAATTCAAGGTAACCCAATTGCGGATTATCAAGCTGCAAAAGGTTATAAAGAAGGTAAATCTAACCCTGCTATTGATGCGTTAAACTTTATGCAATATGACGTGGGAACATTGGGTAACCACGAATTTAACTATGGTTTAGCCTATTTAGATGACTCTATTAAGCAAGCTAAATTCCCAATTATCAATGCTAATGTGGTAAAAGTGGGGAGCGATGAGCCTGTTTATCAGCCTTATTTTATTCAAGAAAAATCTGTTGTTGATGAAAATGGCAATAAACAGATCGTGAAAATCGGTTATATTGGTTTTGTTCCGCCACAAATTATGGTGTGGGATAAAGCCAATTTAGATGGCAAAGTCGAAACGCGTGATATTGTGAAAACAGCTGAAAAATATGTGCCAATCTTAAAAGAGAAAGGGGCAGATATTATTGTGGCATTAGCTCACACAGGTCCATCAGATGAGCCTTATAAAGAAGGTGCGGAAAATTCAGCCTTCTATTTAGCTGATGTGAAAGGGATCGATGCGGTTATTTTCGGGCATTCACATCGTCTATTCCCGAACAAAGAGTTTGCTAAATCGCCAAATGCAGATATTGAGAAAGGGACAGTAAAAGGCGTTCCTGAAAGTATGGCTGGTTACTGGGGGAATAACATTAGCGTGGTTGATTTAACGTTAGCTCAAGAAAATGGCAAGTGGGTAGTGATTGATGGATCTGCGGTACTTCGTCCAATCTACGATAATGAGAAAAAAGCCTCAACGGTAGAAAATCACCCAGAAGTGACCGCTTTACTCAAACCTGTTCACGAAGCGACTCGTGAGTTTGTGTCACAACCGATTGGTAAAGCAAGTGATAATATGTATAGCTACTTGGCTTTAGTGCAAGATGATCCAACTGTTCAAATCGTCAATCAAGCACAAAGAGCTTATGTAGAAAATGTGGTGAAAGGACTACCAGAATTAGCAGGTTTGCCAATTTTAAGTGCGGGTGCACCGTTTAAAGCAGGTGGACGTAAGAATGATCCGTCTGGTTATACTGAAGTCGATAAAGGCGAATTAACGTTCCGTAATGCTGCGGATTTATATCTCTATCCAAATACCCTTGTTGTTGTAAAAGTAACAGGTGCGGAACTAAAAGAGTGGCTAGAATGTAGTGCAGGAATGTTTAAGCAGATCGACCCAAGCAATGCTCAACCACAAAGTTTGTTAGATTGGACGGGATTCCGTACTTATAACTTTGACGTTATTGATGGTGTGCAATATCAATTTGATATTACTCAGCCTGCTCGTTATGATGGTGAATGTAAGCTAATCAATGATAAAGCAAACCGAGTAGTTAATTTAACCTACAACGGAAAAGCCGTTGATCCAAAAGCTGAGTTTTTAATTGCGACCAATAACTATCGTGCTTATGGAAATAAATTCCCAGGCACTGGCGATAGCCATATTGTTTTTGCAGCACCAGATGAAAATCGTCAGATTTTGGCAAATTACATCAGTGCAGAGAGCAAAGCTAACGGTCAAGTTAGTCCAAGTGCCGATAAAAACTGGAGAATTGCACCGATTGTAAGCAAGGCTAAATTAGATATTCGCTTTGAAACCTCACCGAGTGATAAAGCTAAAGCATTTATTGCGGAAAAAGCACAATATCCGATGACATTCTTAAATACCGATGAAACTGGTTTTGCAGTGTATCAGGTGGATTTGAGTAAGTAAGGTAAGATTAAAAGGTGGGAGTAATGCCCACCTTATATAAAAGTCTTATTCAACCGTTACAGAAGTAATAATAACATCCTCTTTCGGTACATCTTGGTGGAAACCTTTATTGCCTGTGGCAACGGTTTTAATTTTATCGACAACGTCCATTCCTTCCACAACTTCACCGAATACAGCATAGCCCCATTCTTGTACAACTTCACGTCCGTGCATTTCTTTTGAACGATAGTCTAAGAACGTATTATCTGCAACATTGATAAAAAATTGTGCTGATGCAGAGTGTGGATCTGATGTACGAGCCATTGCGATAGTGCCACGTTTATTGCTTAAACGGTTGTTTGCTTCGTTTTGAATGGGTGCTTTGGTATTTTTTTCACGCATACCAACTTCCATTCCACCGCCTTGGATCATAAATCCATCAATCACTCGGTGGAAAATCGTGTTATCGTAAAAACCTTCTTTACAGTAGTCTTCAAAGTTTTTTGCAGTGATTGGTGCTTTTTCAAAGTTTAATACGATTTTAATATCGCCAAAATTAGTATGTAATGTAACCATTTTAAATTCCTTATAAGATTAGGGGAAAAGTTCGGACGGTATTATTAAAAAGTTTCGCAAAAATTGCAAAAAATTCTCAAAAAAAGACCGCTTATTCGTTATACTCAACGCATTTTTATCATCAATGTGATTGTGAATTAAATGAGGACACTATGCTCAAAATATATAACACTTTAAAACGTGAAAAAGAAGAATTTAAACCGATTAAGCCAAACCAAGTGGGAATGTATGTTTGTGGGGTTACGGTTTATGATCTCTGTCATTTTGGGCACGGTCGTACTTTCGTTTCCTTCGATGTTATTGTGCGTTATTTGCGTTATCTAGGTTATAACGTGCGTTATGTGCGTAACATCACTGATGTGGACGATAAAATTATCAAACGTGCGTTAGAAAATAACGAAACCTGCGATCAGTTAGTGGATAAAATGGTGGCGGAAATGTATCGTGATTTTGATGCTTTAAATATTCTCCGCCCTGATGTTGAACCGCGTGCAACACAGCATATTCCTGAAATTATTCAAATGGTTCAAACTTTAATTGAGAAGGGCTACGCTTATGTGGCACAAGATGGCGATGTAATGTTCCAAGTCGATCAATTCAAAAATTATGGGGTACTTTCACGTCAAAATCTAGAACAGCTCCAAGCAGGGGCAAGGGTTGAGATCAAATCAGTTAAGCGTAACCCGATGGATTTTGTACTGTGGAAAATGTCGAAAGAAAATGAGCCAAGTTGGGATTCTCCTTGGGGTAAAGGTCGCCCCGGTTGGCATATTGAATGCTCGGCGATGAATAGCAAAGAGCTAGGCAATCATTTTGATATTCACGGTGGTGGCTCGGATTTGATGTTCCCACATCACGAAAATGAAATTGCACAATCTTGCTGTGCGCACGGAGATGATTACGTCAATTATTGGTTACATACAGGAATGTTGATGATCAATAAAGAGAAAATGTCGAAATCACTCAATAACTTCTTTACTATTCGAGATATTTTAAACAAGTATGACAGTGAAAGTGTTCGTTATTTCTTCTTAACCGCACAATATCGTAGCTTATTAGATTATAGCGAAGAGAATATCAACCTTGCTCGTTCAGCACTTGAACGCCTATATACCGCATTGCGTGGTTGTGATACATCAATTTTAATTAGCGATGAAGATCAATATGTGAAAGCCTTTAAAGATGCAATGAATGATGATTTCAACACGCCCGGTGCATTAGCTGTATTATTTGAGTTAGCGAGAGAAATCAATAAAGCCAAAGCGGAAGGCTCTTCTGATGCTGATTATTTAGCTTCTCGTTTGAAACAATTAGCAGGCGTATTGGGGCTATTGCAACAAGAACCAGAAACCTTTTTACAAGGTAATGCGAATAATGATGAAGTGGCTGAAATTGAATCGCTCATTAAACAACGTAATGAAGCAAAAGCAACTAAAAATTGGGCGTTAGCCGATGAAGTGCGTGATAAGCTAAAAGCAATGAATGTTGTGCTTGAAGATACCCCAAATGGCACAACTTGGCGTAAGGCATAGGTAGGTTTAAATGATATGAAAATGGTAGAATTTGCGG
>NZ_JBSIUP010000043.1:0-11489 GCF_053654055.1 Ursidibacter sp. B-7004-1
CAAGCGGGCGAGGGGAATTGTGCAACTGCTACATAATACCGCAAAATAGTACTGATATTTGCGTATAATAGAGTGAGGGAAAGTAAGGAAAAAAGTAGAGTAAACTTAATAAAATTTATGGTTATTTAGCTTGCTCCGCTATAGAGATCTTTATCTCCATAGAGAGCAAGCAGTTAGATCGCAAGATTTTTGCAGTTATTAGCCAGTTACTATCATCTCAAAAACCTGTTGGATTTTTTGATGATCTTTAATACCTTTAGCAGACTCAACACCTGAATTGAGATCAACCCCTAAACAACCTTGAGCTAAGGCGTGTTCTAGATTATCCAAGTTAATTCCACCAGCCAAAAGTGCTTTTTGTTTGAGTTCTACGGGAATAAGCGACCAATTAAACACTTGCCCTGTTCCGCCTTGTTGAGTTGCTGTTTTGCTATCTAGCACATAACAAGTCACGAAAGGATTATCGCTAAAGGCAAATTCAGTTGCGTGAGTGTCAATGGATAACGCTCTCCAAATTTGAATTTTACCGTTTAATTTTTGATGTAGTTGGGCAATATAGGCATCATCTTCACTACCGTGAAGCTGAACTGCGTATAGTTCAAGCTGTTTTGCAATTTTTTCTACGAAATCGACCGCTTGGTTTTGAAATACACCAACAAAACGCAATGGTGCTTGAGTAACCAACTCTTGAGCTTGACGTAATGACAATGCTCTCGGTGAATTTTCTGCAAAAATTAACCCACCGTATAATGCCCCATTTTGATAGACTGCTTGGACATCTTGTGGGCGAGTTAGCCCACATACTTTATTTTCACCAAAAATCACCGCTCTTACCGCATTATTCAGATCAGCATTACCCATTAGGCTACTGCCGATTAAAAAACCTTGAGCATAAGGTTGAATCGTTTTAACTTGCTGATGAGAATAGATCCCCGATTCGCTAATTAAGCGGACATCATCAGGAATTTGTGTGCGATATTTTTTGACCAAATCAACAATGCGGTTCATATCAATAGATAGATCGTGTAGGTTACGATTATTCACGCCAATAATTTTTGCTTTGAGAGCCAAAGCTCGCTCAAATTCCTGTTCATTACTGGTTTCAGTTAATACTCCCATTCCCAAAGAATGAGCTAAATTACTTAATTCACGATAGGTTTCATCATCAACCACAGAGAGCATCAACAAAATGGCATCTGCTTGGTAATAGCGAGCAAGGTAAACTTGATAGGTTGAGATCATAAAATCTTTACATAAAATCGGCTGTGTAACTTGCTGACGAACTTGGTTTATGTAGTGGAAATCACCTTGGAAATACTTTTCATCAGTTAAAACAGAAATTGCTGTTGCATAATGCTTATAGACTTGTGCAATCGCATCTAAATCAAATTCTGCACGAATTAACCCTTTTGATGGCGAAGCCTTTTTACACTCCAAAATATAAGCGGGTAGATGGTGAGAATGTTTTGCAAATGCCGCATAAAAATCACGATCACTTGGGGTAATTTGAGATTGAAACTGAGCCAGTGGAAACAGTGAAGATTGTTCCGCCACCCATTGAGCCTTATCTTTAACAATCGTTTGCAGAATAGTCGGTTGATTTTGCATAGTAGATCCTATCTAAAAACTTCATAAGTTTGTTTGCGGTTTATGACGACATAATACCGAAAAATCGTTTAAAATAGCGAAATATTTTATAGAGATAGATAACAAATGAAAACCCAAATTAGACAACACTTAAATGATCTGCAAATTGCAATGCGTTTACATCATCAATGGGAAGAAGTAGCCCCTTCTGCTGAAGCCTTAGCAAGTACTGACCCTTTTTGTGTGAATACATTATCTGCAACACAATGGCTACAATGGATTTTTATTCCAAGAATGAATGCACTGCTTGATGCCAATGCTGAATTACCACGCAATTTTGCGATTACTCCTTATTTGGAAGAAGCCTTAAAAGATGAAAGTTATTTAATGGCATTGCATAAGCCTTTAGCCAAACTCGAAAATTTATTAAAAGGGTAAGCAATGCTAGAGATCATTTATCGTGATGACGAGTTGATAGCGATTAACAAACCAGCAGGAATGTTAGTCCATCGAAGTTGGCTAGATAAACACGAGACTGTTTTTGCAATGCAAACGTTACGCGATCAAATCGGGCAACACGTTTTCCCTATTCATCGTTTAGATCGCCCAACATCAGGGGTTTTATTATTTTCATTAAACAGTGAAATGGCTCGTATTATGAGTGAATTATTTGAGCAACACCAAATGCAGAAAAGCTATTTGGCAGTGGTACGAGGTTATCTACAAGGTGAAGGGCGAATAGATTATCCCCTGAAAGTGCAGTTGGATAAAATTGCGGATAAATTTTCACAAGAGAAAGAAGCTCAAAATGCGATTACCGACTACCAGCACTTAGCTCAAGTAGAAATGCCCTACCCAGCTGGGAAATTTCAAACAGCTCGTTATAGCCTTGTACAACTTTTTCCACAAACAGGCAGAAAACATCAACTTCGCCGCCATCTGAAACATTTGTTCCACCCGATTATGGGCGATTCGAATTATGGTGATTTACACCAAAACAGAGCTTTAACCGCCAATACAGGTTGCGACAGATTATTTCTACACGCGAACTTATTGCAATTTATTCACCCAAGAACTTTGCAAAAAATTGAGATAAATGCACCGCTTGATACACAATGGCAACAGCTTTTCACTCAATTTGAGTGGAATTTTGATCACTTTTTTAAAATTTAGGAACCAATATGGATAATACATTACTCAGTTTAAGTCACGAGCAGCAACAACAGGCAGTCGAGCAAATTCAACAACTGATGCAACAAGGTATCAGCAGTGGCGAAGCGATTTCCATCGTGGCACAACAATTAAGAGAACATCATAGAAACAACCAAGCGAGTGGAAAAAGTCTTTTATCTACGCAATAGATAATTAGGATCCCTCCGACTATTCTCCAAACTGTAAGCTATGGAGTTGTTTATAAGCACCACTTTGAGCAAGTAGCTCACTGTGTGTTCCACGTTCAATAATTTGTCCGTGATCAACGACTAAAATCTCATCTGCTTTTTCAATTGTAGATAAACGGTGAGCAATGACAAGAACGGTACGATCTTTTTGTAGCTCATCTAATGCAGCTTGAATAGCACGCTCAGATTCCGTATCTAACGCAGATGTGGCTTCATCGAGAACTAATACTGGTGAATCTCTTAATAACGCCCGAGCAATAGCTAAACGTTGGCGTTGTCCACCTGATAAATTCACCCCATTTTCACCAATAATTGTATCCAAACCTTGTGGCATTTTTTCAATAAATTCCATTGCATAAGCTGCTTTAGCGGCTTGTTCAATCTCTGCTCGACTATATTTATCCTTTGCCGCATAAGCGATGTTATTGGCAATCGTATCGTTAAAAAGGTGAACTTGTTGAGAAACTATCGCACACTGTTCTCGCAAATTATTTAAGGTGTAATGTTGAATCGGTTGGTTATCTAAATAAATATTCCCTGCATCAATATCGTAAAAACGAGTAATTAAATTTGCAATGGTCGATTTACCAGACCCCGAACGCCCCACTAATGCCAATGTTTTCCCTGCTGGGAGAGCGAAAGAGATATTTTTTAGTGCGGGTTGCTCTTTACCATAATAGGTAAAAGTTACATTTTCAAAACGAATATCACCTTTTGCTCGCTTAACTTGGTAAGTGCCATTATCTCTTTCTGTGGGTAAATCAAACAGTGTAAATAACGTTTGGCAAGCAGCCATTCCTCGTTGGAACTGTGCATTAACATTGGTTAAGGTTTTTAATGGACGTAAGATCCCCATCAATGCACCAATTACCGCTGCAAACTCCCCTGCTGTTAAACTATCTCCCATAATTTCAGGTGAACCAGCAACAAATAGTACAACCGCCAAAGCTAATGAGGCGATAACCTGAATAATAGGGTCAGAAATTGCTGTTGCAGCCATCATTTTCATTCCCTTACGACGCATATCATTACTGGTGTGATTAAAACGTTCTTCTTCTACTTTCTGCCCACCAAAAGAAAGTACAACTTTATGTCCCCTTAACATCTGTTCAGCACTTTCTGTCATACTTCCCATTGATTCTTGCATATTTCGGCTAAGCGTTCTAAATCGCTTAGAGACAATGCGGATCAAAATGGCGATTAACGGTCCAATAATAAACAGGACTAATGAAAGACGCCAACTATAATAAAACATTGTCATCACTAAAAAGAGAATATATACCCCTTCTCGAACCACACTTTGCAAAGCACTCGCTGATGAACTTGCAATCTGCTCTGAATCATAAGTAATACGAGATAATAATTTACCTGATGAATTTTGATCAAAGAAAGTTACAGGCATAAACATCAAATGTTTAAACACACGCTGACGCATTGTCATTACCACTTTGCCTGACACCCAAGCCAAACAGTAACTTGATACAAAGCTAGTTAAACCACGAGCAAAAATTAGCCCAACCACAATAAACGCCATCACTTTTAAAAAATTGCGATCAGCCTGTCCACCAAACCCTTCATCAATTAAAGGTTTTAGCATTGTGATTAAATAAGCATCTGCCGCCGCATTAAGTACCATTGCGACCATCGCCACTAAAATACCTAACTTAAATGGCGAAATCATCGGCCACAAGCGTTTAAAGGTTTGCCAAGTTGATTGATCTTGAGTCATCTCATCGATCGAGAAGGATTGTTTAGACATAATTTCTCTTTTATTCCATATAAATACGTTGCTATTTTAAAGGGTATTTAGATTTCTACCAAGTTTTCGATCAACAAGCGGTAAGATTGGTTAAAAGTTTTGCAAATCAATAAAAACACTTCAACACAAACTGAAATACAATCGGGGCAAAAATAGATGAAAGAATACCACAAAGTACCAATGCAACAGAGGCATAGCTGCCTGCTTTTATGCTGTATTCCATTGATCTTGCAGTGCCTAATGCGTGGGAAACCGCTCCCATACTTAAACCAATTGCTCGGGTATTTGTTACTTTTACCCATTTTAGAATAGCAATACCAAAAGCTGAGCCTGTAATACCAGCAATTGAAACCGCAACAGCACTCAATGCAGGGTTTCCACCCATCTCTTTAGTGATTGAAACCGCAATCGCGGTGGTAACTGATTTAGGTAATAACGCAAGCAAAATATCTTGGCTTGCCCCTAATGCTAAGGCAAATACTACGCCTGTTATCATTGTGAATAAGGTAGATGCCAATGCTAAAATAGCAATTTTTCTCCAGTGTTTAATAAGTTGGGGGAGCTGTTCATAGAAAGGAACGGCTAATGCGACAACTGATACACCAAGTAGCTGGTTAATTGGTAAATTACCTTGATAATACTGCTTAAAAGGAATGTTAAAAATCACTAACACACCAACAATCAGTAATAAAGAGAGAATAAAAGGATTTAAAATTGATGATTTCAGCTTTTTGCTTGCTTTTAAGCCGATAATAAATAACAGAATAGTGAGTAAGCTATAAGCATAAATAGATAAATCATTCATCTTGTTGCTCCGTTTGATTAAACAACCATTGTGCTAAATAGCCGATAATAATTAAACACCCAACAGTACTTAAAAAATTCGCAATAATTAAGGCTTGGAGATACTGATTAAGTATATCTATTTGCTCAATGATTCCAGAGCAAATTGGTAGGAAGAAGAGTGTCATATAGCGAGTTAAAGGGCGAGATGCGGGAGCAATCCATTGAATTTTGATGATTTTTAAGACTAATAAACTAAAGAGTAATAATAGCCCCCAAATGCTTTCTGGAATGCCTATCGGTAAAAGAATATTCAGCCATTGTCCTAGCAATAGCATCAAAAAAAGTAATGCTAATGCCACAATAAAACGTAGTGATTTAATTAACATTTTGCTTCCCGTTTATAACATTCGGTAATTAAATTAACCAAATACCTCAGAATGAGTGTTCAATCGAGTAAAAATAATACCTTTATCTGTTTTTCGATAGATTAATACTAAATCATTTTTAATATGGCAATCACGAAAACCTTGCCAATTTCCAGATAAGGGGTGATCTCTATATTTTTCAGGCAACATCAATCCATTAAAAAGACAATGCATAACTTCAACCATTTCTGCACCAAGCAATACTTCAGGGTGATTAGCTAATTTTTTCAAATCACGCTTATACTCTTTGGTAAAACTAATTTCCATTAGTTTCCTCATTTGAAAATTGCTTCATCAATTCAAGCATCTCTTCCGTAGAATTAATTTGATATGTTTCAATCTCACCATTCAATGCTTCTTGCATTGCCTGAATTGTTTTTTTATTTGGCTGATAATTTAACTGAACAGGAATGGAGTTTGTTGCAACGACTTGTTGCAAAAACATTTTAATTGCTTGAGCAGGATTTAGTCCATAGCTTTCAAATACGGAAAAAGCTTGTTGCTTTAATTCTGCATCTAAACGAAATGTGTATGATGTCATTTTATTTTCCTTTTCTTTATGTAAGACATTTGCATTACATTGTAAAACAAAGCATAGAATTTTCAAGGTAAATTGCTATTGCTTCACTTTAAATCTTACCGCTTGTCTTGAGAAATTTGATCACTTTGTTTAAATCTCTGGTGCGTGTTGATGGGGGAAGGCTTTTTAAAAAAGTTGCCCCATAATGACGCATTACTAAGCGAGAGTCGCAGATAATTACTGCTCCTTTGTCTGTAACATCTCGAATGAGCCGCCCAACACCTTGCTTTAAGGTAATAACGGCTTCAGGAATCTGAATATCATTAAATGGATCGCCACCTTGTAACTTACAATCTTCCATTCTGGCTTTCAGCAATGGCTCATCGGGTGCGGTAAATGGCAGTTTATCAATAATCACCAAAGAGAGAGCATCGCCTCGTACATCAATCCCTTCCCAAAAACTTTGGGTTGCCACCAATACGCTATTTGGCTCAGCAATAAATTTCTCAAGCAGACGACTTTTACTGGTTTCACCTTGTAACAATACGCTCAACTGGCTATGCTCCCGCAGGAAATCAGCTAAACCACGCATCATAAAATAAGAGGTACACAGCAGAAAACAGCGGCCATTATTCGCTTCAATAACAGGTTTAAGTAGTTGCCCTAATATCGTTAATGTGTGGGATTTGTTGGTATCAGGTAAATAACGTGGCACACAAAGTAATGACTGTTTTGCATAATCAAAAGGGCTTTGTAATACCATTTGCTCGGCATTTTCAATTCCTAAGCGTTGGCAAAAATGCTCAAATTTACCACCGACTTCTAAGGTTGCGGAAGTGAAAACCCAAGCAGCCTTTTGGCTTTTCATCTGCTCACCAAACTTATCCGATACCGTTAATGGGGTAATGTGTAAACCAAAATAACGTCCATTCGCTTCATACCAATAGCAGTAGCCAACCACCGTAGTATCGCTCAATTTTTTTAGCAAAACTTTGACTTCCGCTAAACGTTCAAAAATTTTATCTAAAGTTTCGGAACGTCCTAGTGATTTTTTAACCACTTCACTTAAAAAATCCAGATTTTCATTCAGCTTGTTTAGCCCTTCAACCACTTTGGGATTGTTCAGCAACTCTCGTAAATTCCCCCTGAGTGAGCCATCGCCAAGCAGTAAGCGGAAATCTTGTACCACTTTTTGCAAATGATCCGATGCTTTACCGAGTTGAGCGAGATCTTTTAATTCTGAACGATAGACAATGTTACAATCTTTGCAAATATCAAAAAGCTGACGAGAAGTAAGCGATTGACCAAAATACTGACTGGCAATATCGGGCAGTTGATGAGCTTCATCAAAAATGACTAATTCCGCATCGGGAATAAGCTCGCCAAATCCATTTTCTTTGACTGCCATATCCGCACAGAAAAGATGATGATTAACCACCACGATGTCGGCTTCCATCGCCCTTTTTCGTGCTTGTACCACATAACACTCTTTATAATTTGGGCAATCTGATCCTAAACAACTTTCTGTGGTACTCACTAATTGCGGTAAGATAGGGCTATCTTCTGCGATTGTGATACATTCGCTGAGATCGCCTGTTTTTGTTGAGCTATGCCACTTTCTGACTTTGGATAAATCATTTAAGACCGATTTATCGCCTAATACGCCCATTGCAATCAGCTGATCTAGCCGTTCCAAACATAAATAATTCGCTCGCCCTTTTAATAAAGCCACTTTACCTGTGTAATTCAAGGCTTTTTGGATCGTAGGCAGATCTCGGCTAAATAGTTGATCTTGTAGATTTTTAGAACCAGTTGAAACAATGGTTTTTTTACCTGATAGCAAAGCTGGCACGAGATAAGCGAAGGTCTTCCCTGTACCCGTTCCCGCTTCAATAACAGCACTACTTGCAAATTTTACGGCTCTTCCCACCGCTTGTGCCATTTCCAACTGTGCCTGACGTGGACGAAAACCTTGAATATTACTACTTAAACGCCCATTGGGGCTAAAAGCATCGTTGATTTTTTCTTGATATTTCATTTAATTAGAGTTGAAGCGGTGAATTACTATCAATTTTTTGCAAAGAATCTAATATATCTTACCGCTTAAAGTGAATAACGTTTCTTAAGGCTCTGTTCATCTAAAGCTTTAAGCCAAGCTAATTTTTCTTTAATCTGTTTTTCCATTCCCCGTTCTGTTGGGAAATAGAACTGGGTTTCTTTTAAAGGTTCAGGGAAATAGTTTTCACCAGCGGCATAGGCATTCGGTTCATTATGAGCATATCGATATTCATCGCCATAACCTAACGATTTCATTAACTTAGTTGGTGCATTGCGTAAATGCTCTGGAACATCATAATCCGTTTCTTCTTTAGCAATACGTTTCGCTTCATTAAATGCGGTATATACTGCATTACTTTTTGGTGCAACTGCAAGATAAATAACCGCTTGAGCAATGGCTCTTTCCCCTTCATAAGCCCCTACTCTTGTGTAGCAGTCCCACGCTGCAAGGGCAACTTGCATTGCTCTTGGATCTGCATTACCGATATCTTCCGATGCGATTGCTAATAAACGGCGTGCAACATAAAGCGGATCACCACCAGCCGTTAATATGCGAGCATACCAATATAATGCTCCATCAGGCGATGAGCCTCGCACCGATTTATGTAATGCTGAAATGAGATCATAAAATCGATCCCCACCTTTATCAAAACGAGCTTGTCGTTCACCTAATACTTCAGTAAGTAAATTTTTATCTAGCAATTTTCCTTGGGGTAGTTGCTCTGCCATATCGCACATCAATTCCAAACAATTTAAGGCAAAACGTCCATCACCATTGACGTAATTCGCGAGGAGTTGCAAAACATCATCTTGTAAAATCAATTTTTCATTACCCAAACCACGCTCTTTATCAATAATCGCATTTTGCAGAAGTTGGATAATGTCTGTTGCTTGTAAAGGTTTTAGAATATAGATACGTACCCTAGAAATTAGGGCGTTATTGAGTTCAAAAGAGGGATTTTCGGTCGTTGCCCCGATAAAAATAATAGTGCCATCTTCAATATGGGGTAAAAAAGCATCTTGTTGGCTTTTGTTGAAACGATGAACTTCATCGACAAACAGTAGTGTTCTTCGTCCTGTTTGTTGATTTAATTTTGCTTTATCTATCGCATCTCGAATCTCTTTAATACCACTGGTAACCGCTGATATCCGTTCGACATCAGCATCTAACGCATTGGCAATAATTTCAGCTAATGTGGTCTTGCCTGTACCTGGAGGTCCCCAAAAAATTATTGAGTGGCTATGCCCTGCTTCAATAGCTCTGCGTAATGGCTTACCTTGAGCAATCAAATGTGATTGACCAACGTATTCATTCAAGTTGCGTGGACGCATTCGGGCAGAAAGCGGTCTAAAATCTGCTGAAAAATCCAAAGCTAAACTATTCATTAACGTAAATGTAATCCCCGACGAATTTGGCGCATCAACAGGAAAATCCAAGGCCATAACACACCGCTTATGACCGCACCTAATAACTCTTGCACATTGAAATCTGCACTGTGTAAAACAAATTCAACAAAAAAAATAACAAATCGGATTAAGGCGATATAAACCATCACTAATAGGCTTTGTAACCATAGTGATAAATTACGCAAAATAAGGTGATATTTCGCCACAAAATAGATTGCAATAGATAACACTAAAGCGTGCATACCTAAAATAGAACCTAAAATAACGTCCCAAATAATACCTGCAATAAATGCGGTGCCGACGCTTATTTTATCTGGTAAAGCTAATGCCCAGTAAATGAGTACAAGAGCAATCCAAGCGGGACGCAGCCCTTGGAAACCTGCTGGCCAAGGCATAATTTCAAGGACAAAAGAAATCATAAAAATAAATACCAATACTAATAATTGAAAAATAGCATTTTGCCTCATTGTTCTATTCCTTCTTCTGCACCACCATTGACATCGTTTTCTGCATCAGGAACTGGCGTTTCTTCTAAATGCTCTTCTGTTGTTGGCTCAGTATCTTGCACCTTCTCTTTTTGGCTTGATTTTAAACGATCTAGCGGATTTAAACTTTTACGTCTTTCTTCTACGGCATTTCTCACATCTTGTGGTGAAATCGTTTGAGTGCGAAGCTCTTCACTAGTTGGCCATAGTAATAATAAATAACGTAAACGTTCTAATGACGCTAAAGGGCGAGCTGTTACTCGTGCAAAATGGCTAGAACCATCATTTACTACGGTTTCAACGACTGCCACAGGATAACCTTCTGGGAAATTACCACCTAAACCAGAGGTAACTAATACATCACCTTTGATAATATCGACTGTTCTCGGTAGATGATCTAAGATAAGTTCATCATTATGCCCTGTTCCACTGGCGATCCCCCGTACATCATTGCGTAAAACTTGTACGGGAACAGAGTGAGTTACATCTGTCAATAACAATACTCGGCTACTTTTCTCCCCAACCGAAATAACCTGTCCAACAACACCTTTCTCATCTATAATCGGCTGTCCTACAAATGCACCGTCAGCTTTACCTTGATTAACAATAACTTGCTGGCGATAAGCATCCATTTCCGCTGTTAATACTTCAGCTACTTTTTTATATTCATCTTGTCGAAGAGGAGAACTTAATAATAGACGTAGTCGTTGGTTTTCTACTTTTAATTGATCAAGTAATAATAAATCTGCATTCTTTTCACGAACTTGTTCTCTCAATACTTGGTTTTCTAACTTCAGACGCTGGCTATCAATAAAATTATTACTCACGCCATCAAGAACTAAACGAGGACTATTGGCGAAGTAATATAAACCGCTCACTGCAGTTTCTAAAACATTTCTGACCTGAATAATTGCTGAACTTCGCCCATCTAAAAAAATACAAATAATAGAAAGTGATACCGCAATAAATAGGCGAACACCAAGTGGGGGAGCTTTGGAAAAAATGGGTTTCATACTATAACTATAGGCTCATACTATAAAAAGGGCTATATTCTAAATGAAG
>NZ_JBSIUP010000044.1:0-11093 GCF_053654055.1 Ursidibacter sp. B-7004-1
GTCGTTGTGGTAACTTGACCATTACCATCGGTAATAGAAATCGTGTGTGTACCGTTGTTGTTATTCACAACTGATGCCACCGCATTTTTACCGTCTTTACCGTTGGTTCCAGCTGGACCTCGTGCACCAGCTGGACCTCGTGGACCAGCTACACCTTGGATACCTTGATCTCCCTTATCACCTTTGTCACCTTTGTCGCCTTTTTGACCTTTTAATCCTGGGTGCGTTTTGATGTAATTTTCATCTAAAGAGAAGGTAAATTTACCATTGGCTTGATCTACCTTAATTCCGGTTCCACCAAACAACTCGACCGTATCACCTGCTTTAATTGGTTGAGGCGTACGGTTTCCGCCACCATTGCCCGAAGCAAAGATTTTCCAGAACATACTGTTCATTGCGGTAGCAACATCATTAGCAGTAGCGAAAGTGTTTCCTGCAGCAGGAACGTTGATTTTGCCTGCATTAGTACCAGAGGCCGGAGCCGTACCAAGAGTCGTAGTGTTAATGTTAAATGTAATATCATTACCTGAAACAGCAGCGGTAGTACCAATGCCGTTTTTGAAGTTAATTGATTCACCTGGGTTGATGACATTATTGCCAGTACCGTTCACTTTGAGTACCCAACCGGTTTTCTGCAATGCTTCAGCAAGATTTTTGGCAGTAACAACACCATCTGCATTATTCGCTACAGCATTTACCGCACCAGTAGCTTGATTGACCGTAATGTTTGCTTTTTTCACATTCACTTTAGAAGTGATGGATTTACCG
This sequence comes from Ursidibacter sp. B-7004-1, assembly GCF_053654055.1. Lineage (NCBI taxonomy): Bacteria > Pseudomonadati > Pseudomonadota > Gammaproteobacteria > Pasteurellales > Pasteurellaceae > Ursidibacter > Ursidibacter sp. B-7004-1. Next base: position 769 of record NZ_JBSIUP010000044.1, read on the forward strand.
TCTGTGCTTGGCGTATTGGTTACAGTCAGCACATCGCCGGTATCTGTCGTAACATTGGTTTTGGTGTTGGTATCAGCTGCTGCACCACCTGGAGCTGATTTGATTTTAACGTTGTAATTACCCGGTTTACCCTGAACTTCTTCAACCGTAACTGTCGTGCTACCTTCACCAACAAAGTTCACTTGCTTATTGGTTTGAACATCGCCTACTTTGTTAGTTCTATCTGCATTTAATCTATTACCAATAGACCAACCTTCACTCAATTTTTGAGCAACGATATAAAGCTGCGAGCCGTTGATGGCATCGGTAGAACCAGCAGAAATCTCACCCGGTGCGAGGTTTTTGAGCTGACGCTCCATTCCTACCTTACCGATAGAAACCGTTAAGCCCAATGTATCCGCATTGTTTTCAGTTTGACCATCAGCAGCTTTAAAATGACTATTACCCTTAAAACCCGAATAACTCACGCCATTAACGGTGGCATTTTGGATATTTGTTGCCATACCACTTTCTGAAGAATTACCCAATGCCACCGCATTTTTATGGGTTGATTTGGCACTTTCACCGATGGCGATGGCATTTTCGGCATTCGTTTCGGTTAAAGCATTACGACCGATGGCGATAGAAAAATTCCCTTTTGAGCTAGCATTATGGTTAATCGCCAAAGAAGTTTGACCGCTTGCGTGGGCTCCTGAACCCAATGCGGTGTTAAATATATTTGTATCTGCTTTTGTGTTCGCACCTAATGCCACAGAAGAGCCTTTTACTGCTTGAGCTTTATAACCGATAGCAATGGCGGAAGTATGTGGATTAGATGCAGGCGTGCCAGTCCAGCTAGGATCACCAGACTTAGCATCTCGCCCCATTGCAATAGACAAACTAGAAAGTGCACGGCTGCCTCGTCCTACCGCTGTCGCCTCTGTAGATTCCGCACGAGCATCAAAACCAAAAGCACTTGAACCTTGATAAGCATAAGAAGTCGAACCGACCGCTGTAGCGTAGTTGTAGTTATCTTGATTACCACCTCTTAACTGAACGCCATAGCCAATCGCTACCGCATTTTGGGTTTGATTGCCAGAGCCATTATTTAAACCACTGATCCAGCTCTCTGAACCAATCACCACGTTTCTTGGGCTGTTTACCCAAGCATTTACACCACAGACGACGTTGCTGTTATCTTTATTTTGATTAGAAACAGGCACATTTGTTTGACCAGTTGGAGTACTACAAGTAATCGCTGCCGCTTCACTGGAAATTAAAAAAAGCAAAAATGGAATGACAAGACTTCTACTTGCTACCCCAATACTCCAGCTTGCTTTGGTCTTACCTAAACTAGAAGCCTTGCTTTTTCCTTTAGATTTACTTAGCTCTGACACAACAACCCAATTTTGAGAAGCGTAGTCCCAAATAATTTTAAAAATTTTATTCATAGCATACCCATAAATAGTATTGATATTGTTAATAAAAATCGCTAATAAAGTTATTAGAAATCACATAGACATTAACAATTACAAAACTTGTAAAAACTTACAAATTGACATAAAAGGAAACGTTCTATAACCCATTCTATAAACTAAAAACAAAAAAAACAACCGCCCGCCCAAAACCGCAAAAAAAAAAAAAAAAAATAAACAAATCAAATAGTTAAGAAAAAACCAAGAAATAAATTTATTGCATAAATAGGCTATAATTACTAAGTAAAGAAATGAAAATACTGACATAAAATTACAATCTAATTTACTTTAGCTATTATTACCTCAACACCAATGTTACAAATTTGTGAAAATAAGACTTACATCACAGTTTTTTGATTAGATTTAGGGCATAATACGCTCCAAATAATTACTGCTTTATAAATGAGCAGTTATATCAAGGTTTTACCACTTTTTTTTGGCATTACTCGCTATAATGGCGAGAGCAATAATCAATAAACACAACTCAATAAGGTTAGGTATGTATGCAACATAAAAACTTTGATGACTGGATAGCTTCAACTGCATTTGGTGGAGCCAATCAATCTTATGTTGAAGAAATCTATGAACAGTATCTTGATGATCCTGAAAGTGTTGATGAAAGTTGGCAAGCAATTTTCGCTCAACTCCCGAAAACTAATGTGGTAGAACAACCACACTCTACGGTAAAAGACTATTTCCGCCGTTTAGCTCGTGAAAATCGAACTGAAGCGGTAACCGTTATTGACCCTGAAGCCAGTGCAAAATTGGTCAAAATCTTACAATTTATTAACGCTTATCGTTTTCGTGGGCATCTCGAAGCGAAACTCGACCCTCTAAACTATTACCGTTGGAAAACCTCTCAAGTTCCTGAATTAGACTACCGTCATCACGGCTTTACAGAAAAAGATCTTGATGAAACCTTTACTGTTGGTCGTTATGTTTATAATAAAGAAACCATTAAACTCGGTGAATTAGCCGAAGCCTTAAAAGAAACCTATTGTGGCAGTATCGGTCTTGAATTTATGCATATTCAAGATATGGAACAGAAAAACTGGCTACAAGCTAAAATGGAAAGTGTCTTAAATAAACCGCTTTTCACGAAAGAAGAAAAAATCAATTTATTACAAGAATTAACCGCAGCAGACGGTTTGGAACGTTATTTAGGGGCTAAATTCCCAGGTGCAAAACGTTTCTCATTAGAAGGAAGTGATTCTTTCATTCCAATGATGAAAGAGATTATCCGCCACGCTGGTCGCCAAGGTATGAGCGATGTGGTAATGGGTATGGCACACCGTGGGCGTTTAAATATGCTCGTAAACGTACTTGGTAAAAAACCTGCGGAATTATTTGATGAGTTTGCAGGCAAACACGCCGATGTAAACCGTACTGGTGATGTGAAATATCACCAAGGTTTCTCTTCTGATTTTGCTGTCGATGATAAGCAAGTTCACTTAGCCCTTGCTTTTAACCCTTCTCACTTAGAAATTGTTAGCCCTGTGGTTATCGGTTCAGTTCGAGCAAGACAAAATCGTATTTACGATAAAGAGCATAATAAAGTATTAGCGATTACCGTACACGGTGACTCCGCTGTGGCTGGACAAGGTGTGGTGCAAGAAACCTTAAATATGTCAAATGCTCGTGGCTACAAAGTGGGCGGTACTATTCGTATCGTAATCAATAACCAAATTGGCTTCACGACTTCTAACCCTAACGATACCCGTTCGACAGAATACTGTACGGATATTGCGAAGATGATCCAAGCACCGATTATTCACGTTAATGGTGATGATCCTGAAGCGGTAGCTTTTGCGGCAAGAATGGCAGTTGAATATCGTTGCTTATTCAAACGAGATATTTTTATTGATTTGATTTCTTATCGCCGTCACGGGCATAACGAAGCCGATGAGCCGTTAGCTACTCAGCCGATGATGTACAGCATTATTAAAAAACACCCGACTCCACGCAAAGTATATGCAGACCGCTTAATTGCTGAAGGCATTTTAACAGGCGATGAAGAGATTGAGATGATGAATCTCTATCGTGATGCATTAGATAATGGTGATCGTGTCGTACCTGAATGGCGTGAGATGGATACCGCTAAAATGGATTGGCTACAATATCTCAATTATGAATGGACTGAGCCTTATGAGAGTAAATTCCCACAAGATCGTTTCTTAACTATTGCTAAACGTGTGTGTGAATATCCTGAAAGTGTAAAACCGCATTCTCGTGTTGAGAAAATTTATAATGATCGCCGAGAAATGTACAAAGGTGAAAAACTATTAGATTGGGGTATGGCTGAAACAATGGCATACGCTACTTTATTAGATGATGGTATTCACGTTCGTTTATCAGGCGAAGATGCTGGGCGTGGAACATTCTTCCACCGCCACGCTGTGATCCATAATCAGAATGATGGTACAGGTTATGTGCCATTAACACAGCTACACGCAAATCAAGGTCGTTTTGAAGTATGGGATTCCGTACTTTCTGAAGAAGCGGTATTAGCCTTTGAATATGGCTATGCAACAACTGATCCGAAAACGCTAACCATTTGGGAAGCACAATTCGGTGACTTTGCTAACGGTGCTCAAATTGTTATCGACCAATTTATTAGTTCTGGTGAACAAAAATGGGGCAGAATGTGTGGTTTAGTAATGTTATTACCACACGGTTATGAAGGACAAGGCCCTGAACACTCATCAGCTCGTTTAGAACGCTATTTACAACTTTGTGCAGAACAAAATATGCAAGTTTGCATACCTTCAACCCCTGCACAGGTTTACCATATGTTACGCCGTCAAGCGATTCGTAAAGTTCGCCGCCCATTAGTAGCGATTTCTCCGAAATCTTTACTTCGCCACCCACTTGCAGTTTCTACGCTTGATGAGTTGATCAACGGTGAATTTAAAAATGTCATCGGTGAAATTGATGAGCTTGATCCAAAAGGGGTAAAACGTGTGGTGCTTTGCTCTGGTAAGGTGTATTACGATCTTCTTGAGCAACGTCGTGCAAATAATCAAACAGATGTAGCGATTATTCGTATTGAGCAGCTTTATCCTTATCCACACGATGAAGTCAGAAAAGTGCTAGAACAATACGCTCACGTTACTGATTATGTTTGGTGTCAAGAAGAGCCACAAAACCAAGGGGCTTGGTATTGTAGTAAACACAATTTTGAAGCCTCTATTCCAGAGAATGCGAAATTGAAATACGCAGGCAGACCTGCATCAGCCTCCCCTGCGGTGGGTTATATGTCGCTCCATACCAAACAACAGAAACAGTTGGTAAGTGATGCTTTAACGCTCTAGTTTAAATCGTTTGCTAAGGTATGTGATACGCCTTAGCAAGCGGTCGTTTTTAGCTAGATTTTTGCAAATTTTAAATGGGCGTATATGGTACGTCCTTATATAGAACTAAAAGGAAATAAACTATGACTATCGAAATTCTTGTTCCTGATCTTCCTGAATCGGTTGCTGATGCAACTGTTGCGACTTGGCATAAAAAAGTGGGCGATAGCGTAAAACGTGATGAAGTTATCGTTGAAATTGAAACGGATAAAGTGGTACTTGAAGTGCCTGCAACTAGCGATGGGGTTATTACTGAAATTCAGCAAGACACTGGTGCTACGGTTATCAGCAAACAAGTGCTTGGTGTACTTTCAGCGGTTCAAGCTGGTGATGTTAGCAGTGCAACACTTGCTCAAAATGAACCAACACCAGCAGATAGAAAATCTTCTGCGGTAGAAAACGATCACAGTGATGCAGACTCTCAAGGCCCTGCAGTTCGCCGTTTATTAGCTGAATACGGTTTAGATGCAAGTGAAGTAAAAGGCACAGGCGTTGGTGGACGTATTACTCGTGAAGATGTCGAAGCTGTGGTTGCAAAACGTGCTAAAGCCAATATGGCGAAAGTGGCAGAGAAAGCTGAAAATACGATTAGTACAGTTGCCTACTCTGCTCGTAGCGAAAAACGTGTACCAATGACTCGCTTACGCAAACGCATTGCTGAACGCTTACTTGAAGCGAAAAATACCACTGCAATGCTAACCACGTTTAATGAAGTGGATATGCAACCGATTATGAGCTTACGCAAACAGTATGGCGATAAATTCGAGAAACAACATGGTGTACGTTTAGGCTTTATGTCGTTCTATATTAAAGCGGTAGTTGAAGCGTTAAAACGTTATCCTGAAGTAAATGCTTCAATTGATGGCGATGATGTGGTTTACCACAACTATTTTGATATCAGCATTGCGGTTTCTACTCCTCGTGGTTTAGTCACACCAGTTCTGCGTGATTGCGATAAACTTTCAATGGCTGAAATTGAGAAACAGATCAAAGCGTTAGCGGAAAAAGGTCGTGATGGTAAATTAACCGTTGAAGATTTAACTGGCGGTAACTTTACTATTACCAATGGTGGTGTATTTGGCTCATTGATGTCCACGCCAATCATCAATCCGCCACAAAGTGCTATTTTAGGTATGCACGCCATTAAAGATCGCCCAGTGGCTGTTGATGGTCAGGTGGTAATCCGCCCAATGATGTATTTAGCTCTCAGCTACGACCATCGTTTAATTGATGGACGTGAGTCTGTTGGGTTCTTAGTGGCAATTAAAGATCTACTTGAAGATCCAACTCGCTTGTTATTGGAAATTTAATAAGAAAAGAGACCGCTTGTATGAATGCAAGCGGTCTCTAAGAAAAATCAGCCTAAGCCTTTAGTAAGATTTGCACCTATTTGAACAGTTTGGACTTTACTTGAGATACTTCTCAAAGCCTGTGCATCTGTATTAACTGCAAAAAGTTCAATGTCATAATTATCAGTAGTTTGAGCAAGGTGGTCAACAGCATTACTTCCACCACCTCCAACACCGATAACTTTTATTTTTGCTTTTATGTTGCTCTCAACAATAGGTTCAAACATAGTAGTTACTCCTGAAATGGTAATAAAAGGGCTTTTATTATAGCAATTTTTCCATTTCTATGCATAGGTAAGCAGTCTGACTTTAAGAAAATTTTGTAACCAAATCTTCCCTCCCCATCTTTAGCCAAGAGGGGCTAGGGAAGATTTGGCAAACTCATAAAGCCGAAATTAAACACAACATAGGAACAACACAATGAACCTACACGAATATCAAGGCAAACAAATCTTTGCCCAATATAAGCTCCCTGTTAGCCGAGGGATTGCGTGCAAGAGCTCTGATGAAGCTGTTGAAGCCATTAAACAGTTAAGCGGTGATGCGTGGGCGATTAAATGCCAAGTACACGCAGGTGGTCGTGGTAAAGCTGGTGGCGTAAAACTCGTGCGTAACGAAGCTGAAGTGCGTGAATTTGCAGATAAATGGTTAGGTAACCGTTTAGTTACCTTCCAAACAGATGCAAGTGGTCAGCCTGTCAATACACTTTATGTTGAAGAAACCGCAAATATCGATCGTGAGCTTTATTTAGGGGCTGTTATCGACCGTTCTTCACAAAAAGTTGTGTTTATGGCATCAAGTGCTGGCGGTATGAATATTGAAGAAGTAGCAGAAAAAACTCCTGAATTACTTCATAAAATTGCGATTGATCCTTTAACAGGAGGAATGGCTTATCAAGGGCGTGAATTAGCGTTCAAACTGGGGTTATCAGGCGATCAAATCAAACAATTTACCTTTATCTTTACCCAACTTGCTAAATTATTTGTGGAGAAAGATCTCTCGTTATTAGAGATCAACCCACTTGTTACCACTAAAGAAGGTAACTTACTTTGCTTAGATGCCAAAATGGTTGTAGATGGCAATGCGTTATATCGTCAGCCTGAACTCGCAGCAATGCAAGATCCTAGCCAAGATGACCCTCGTGAAGCTCTTGCTGAATCTCACCAATTAAACTATGTGGCTTTAGATGGCAATATCGGCTGTATGGTTAATGGTGCTGGTTTAGCGATGGGAACGATGGATATTGTTAAACTTCACGGCGGTTTCCCTGCAAACTTCTTAGACGTGGGCGGTGGTGCAACTAAAGAACGTGTGGCAGAAGCATTTAAAATTATTTTATCAGATAAAGCAGTAAAAGCGGTTCTTGTTAATATCTTCGGTGGTATTGTCCGTTGCGATTTAATTGCAGATGGTATCATTGCTGCGGTAAATGAAGTGGGTGTAAATGTGCCTGTGGTCGTTCGCCTTGAAGGAAACAATGCAGAATTAGGGCGTGAAATCTTAGCTAAAAGCGGATTAAATATTATTGCGGCGGCTACCTTAACAGATGCTGCTATTCAAGCGGTTAAGGCTGCGGAGGGTAAATAATGTCTATTTTAATTGATAAAAACACAAAAGTAATTTGCCAAGGTTTTACTGGTGGTCAAGGTACTTTCCATTCTGAACAAGCACTTGCTTATGGCACACAATTAGTTGGTGGCGTTTCACCTGGTAAAGGCGGTTCAACCCATTTAGGATTACCTGTTTTCAATACTGTGCGTGAAGCCGTAGAAGCAACGGGGGCAACAGCAACTGTGATCTATGTTCCCGCAGCAGGCTGTAAAGATGCGATTTTAGAAGCCATTGATGCAGGTATTCAGTTAGTGATCTGTATTACTGAAGGTATTCCAACTTTAGATATGCTCCAAGTGAAACAACGCTTAAACCAAACTGGCGTGCGTATGATCGGCCCTAACTGCCCAGGTGTTATTACACCAGATGAATGTAAGATTGGTATTATGCCGGGTAGTATTCACAAGAAAGGCAAAATTGGTATTGTTTCTCGTTCTGGTACATTAACCTATGAAGCGGTAAAACAAACTACTGATGAAGGTTTTGGACAATCTACTTGTGTGGGTATCGGTGGCGACCCTATCCCTGGTTCAAACTTTATTGATATTCTGAAATTATTCCAAGATGATCCTGAAACCGAAGCCATTGTAATGATTGGTGAGATTGGTGGCTCTGCGGAAGAAGAAGCGGCAGCTTTCATCAAAGAATATGTAACCAAGCCTGTCGTTAGTTATATTGCAGGGGTTACTGCACCAAAAGGCAAACGAATGGGGCACGCAGGTGCTATTATTAGTGGTGGTAAAGGTACTGCTGATGAGAAATTCGCAGCACTTGAAGCGGCTGGTGTAACCACTGTCCGTAGCCTTGCTGATATTGGCTCTGCATTGCGTAAAGCACTAAACCAATAATTGTCTGATATAGCCCCATTTTATTAGGGATATTTTAGGTTATTGATAATCTATTTTTTGTTAGATTTAAATGATAATCTGCACCAAAAGTTGAAATAAACAACCAACTGATTAAGGTGCAGATTTTTTCATTATTCATTCCAAATCAGTAATACTAATAAGCTACTCTCCTGATTCTCTAAACTCTCTTAATGCTTTATCTGCTAGAAAAATATCTTCCATCTCTTCAAGATATTTCAAAATAGCCTCTTTTACCTGAATTGTGCCGAAAAGCTCCGTCCTTCAGGGCGGAGATGTAAGGCAAAATTCAGGTAAAATTCTAGTTACAAATTGGTCACAAAGCATTTTGAGTATAGAAAAGTTATGAGTTAAATTTGAATGTAACTGATTGATAATTAAAGAAAAATAATGGCACGCCCTAAAGGATTCGAACCTTTGACCCACGCCTTAGAAGGGCGTTGCTCTATCCAGCTGAGCTAAGGGCGCAATAAATAATATTAAGAATAGTATTATAAAAAGAAATGGTCGGCGAGATAGGATTTGAACCTACGACCCACTGGTCCCAAACCAGTTGCGCTACCAAGCTGCGCTACTCGCCGACATAAGATGTGCTGAATTATAGTTTTTTTTGTTCTTTCGTCAATCTCTTTTTAATTCTAGCTTATTTAAATGACTGTTCTTTGAACGTTAAGTATATTAAGACTTATCAAAAAGCAAAATTTTTGAGAGAATAGCAAACGTTTTCGTATCACTAGGAGCCAAACAATGTCTGCAAATATTATTTCAGGAACAGCCCTCTCAAACCAAATAAAAAATGAAGTTGCAACCAAAATATCGCATTATCTTGAACAAGGATATAGAGCACCGGGGCTTGCAGTGATTTTAGTTGGTTCAGATGCTGCTTCCCAAGTGTATGTTGGAAGTAAAAGAAAAAGCTGTGCTGAAATCGGTATTCAATCCCAATCATACGATCTTCCACTAGAAACCACAGAACAAGCCCTTTTAGATTTAATTGATGAATTAAATAAGGACGAAAGTGTAGATGGTATTTTGGTTCAGCTACCGCTGCCTAAACATATTGATAGCACAAAAGTGATAGAAGCTATTCAACCCGATAAAGATGTTGATGGTTTCCACCCATATAATGTTGGTAGATTATGCCAACGTATTCCAACATTAAGAGCTTGTACACCTTATGGGGTAATGAAACTATTAGAAAATACCCAAGTTGATCTTTATGGTAAACACGCTGTTATCGTAGGTGCATCAAATATTGTGGGGCGTCCTATGGCATTAGAGCTATTATTAGCTGGCTGTACCGTTACTGTGACTCATCGCTTTACCCAAGATCTCGCCTCTCATATTCGTCAAGCTGACATTTTGGTTGTTGCAGTAGGAAAACCTCAATTTATCTCTGGTGAATGGGTTAAAGAAGGTGCTATTGTGATTGATGTAGGTATTAACCGTATTGATGGTAAATTAGTTGGAGATGTTGAATTCGAGAAAGCATCTCAAAGAGCAAGCTATATCACGCCTGTTCCGGGTGGAGTTGGTCCAATGACTGTTGCTATGCTAATGCACAATACTTTACAGTCTTATCAACACCATATTTCCCTGTAACAAATTAGAATAGAAATATTCGGTATTATGTAGCAGTTGCACAAAATTGAAAAAACTCTCTCCCACTTGTGGGAGAGAGACAGCTCAAAAATG
>NZ_JBSIUP010000045.1:0-10583 GCF_053654055.1 Ursidibacter sp. B-7004-1
TAAAATATCCCCAAGTATTGGAATACTTGGGGATATTTGCATTATATAGATATTTATTTCAATCCTGCAGCTTCTCTTAATTCAGCCGCTTTATCTGTTTTTTCCCAAGGGAAATGTTCACGACCGAAGTGTCCGTAAGCTGCGGTTTCACGATAGATTGGACGAATTAAATCAAGCATTTGGATTAAACCATAAGGACGTAAATCAAAGAATTGACGAATTAATTTTACCAATACATCATTGCTTACTTTACCTGTCCCAAAGGTTTCAACCATTATTGATGTTGGCTCCGCAATGCCGATAGCATAAGAAAGCTGGATTTCGCAACGATCTGCTAAACCTGCTGCAACAATATTTTTAGCCACATAACGAGCAGCATAAGCTGCTGAGCGATCTACTTTTGATGGATCTTTACCCGAGAATGCTCCACCACCGTGACGAGCAGCACCACCGTAAGTATCAACAATAATTTTACGTCCTGTTAAACCACAGTCGCCCATTGGTCCACCAATTACAAAGCGACCTGTTGGGTTAATAAAGTATTTTGTATCTTGGCTTAACCATTCGCTTGGCAATACTGGTTTAATAATTTCTTCCATAACCCCTTCAAACACATCTTTTTGTGAAACGTGTTCTGCGTGTTGTGTAGATAAAACCACAGCATCAATCCCTTTGATTTTATTATCTTCGTAAATAAAGGTTAATTGGCTTTTTGCATCTGGGCGTAACCAATCTAATTTACCGCTTTTACGCACTTTTGCTTGTTGTTCCATTAAGCGATGAGCATAAGTGATCGGAGCTGGCATTAACACATCTGTTTCGTTAGTTGCGTAACCAAACATAATACCTTGATCACCTGCACCTTGCTCTAGTGGGCTTGCACGATCAACACCTTGGTTAATATCTGGTGATTGTTTCCCAATAGCGTTTAATACCGCACAAGAGTGAGCATCAAACCCCATATCAGAATGAGTATAACCAATATCACAGATCACTTGACGAGTTAAATTCTCAATATCAATCCACGCAGATGTAGTAATTTCACCACCAACAAGAGCCATACCTGTCTTCACATAAGTTTCACAAGCAACACGCGCTTTTGGATCTTGTTTTAAAATTTCATCTAAAACCGCATCTGAAATTTGATCTGCGATTTTATCTGGGTGCCCTTCTGAAACAGATTCTGATGTAAATAAATTGATAGCCATTTTTTATCCTATTTAAATTTAACCATTTTATAAACAAGCGGTCAGATTTCAGCATTTTTTTGCAAAACATTGAGATTATCTGACCGCTTGCACCAAATTTTTTAGATGTTTTTCCGTCTAGACGGCTATAATATATTTTTTAGAAATGAATGACAAATAGTTTTTCTTATCAAATTCCGTTTAGCGATTTAGAATATTGGCATTATAGGGTAGAATCTCACACACATTATTATTTCAAAGGTTTTTTATGTCTAAAGGCAAAATAGGACTATTTTCACTCACAGCTCTCGTATTAAGCTCAATGATCGGATCTGGTATTTTTAGCTTACCGCAAAATATGGCAGAAGTTGCTGGTGCAGAAGCACTATTGATTGGCTGGCTTATCACTGGAGTGGGAATTATTTTTCTCGGGCTATCTTTCTTCTTTCTTTCTCGACTTAAGCCTGAATTAGATGGTGGAGTTTATACCTATGCTCGTGAAGGTTTTGGCGATTTAGTCGGTAGCCTTGCTGCTTGGGGATATTGGCTTTGCACTGCCATTGGAAGCGTTGGCTATTTAGTTGTTGCTTTTGAAGGTATTGGTACTTTTGTTGATTCAACTAGTTTATCACTATTCGGCAAAGGGAATACCGTAGCAGCTATTTTAGGAGCATCTACTATTGTGTGGCTCGTCCATTTGCTGATTGCTCGTGGTATTAAAGAAGCTGCATCGGTTAATTTAATTGCTACTATTGTAAAAACATTACCACTCTTTTTATTTATTGGTTTAACCATTTGGTACTTCTCCCCTACTCAATTTGCTTACGATTTTGATGGTGCAAGTTTACAACAACCTTTATTAGAACAGGTGAAAGGCACAATGCTAATTACACTCTGGGTCTTTGTCGGCGTAGAAGGAGCATCAATCCTATCAGCTCACGCCAAGAAAAAGAGTGATGTTGGGTTAGCCACTTTATTAGGTATCTTAATCACACTCGTACTCTATGTTGCAATTACAGTATTTTCATTAGGTATTTTACCTAGGGAAGTCATTGCCCAAATGCCAAATCCATCTATGGCAGGGATCTTAGAGCATTTGATTGGTGCAAGCGGTAAGATCATCATTACATTTTGCTTAATTATTTCTGTGTTAGCGTCTTATATGAGCTGGACAATGTTTTCATCGGAGATTCCCTACCAAGCAGCAAAAAGACATAACTTCCCACAAATATTGAATAAAACAAATCAGAACGGCACACCTATTGGTGGACTATGGCTTACCAATATTACCATTCAAATTAGTTTGCTCTTGGTACTATTCACAGGCAAGGGATACAACGTCTTGATCCAAATATCAACGGCAATGATTTTAGTTCCTTATTTCTTAGTCAGTGCTTATCTCTTTAAAACAGCCATAAAACAATCTGCCACTTGGTATATTAAATTAACAGGGCTAATATCTTCACTTTATGCTTTATGGATTGTTTATGCCGCAGGTTTAGACTATTTACTTCTCTCGGTACTGCTTTATATGCCAGGAATAGCGGTATTTCTTTACTCCCGCTATCAACATCATCAAGACAGGGCATTCACCTTTAACCGCTACGAAAAAGTGTTACTGTGTGGGATCAGCTTACTGTTTATTGTGTCTATCTATTACAGTGTTACCAATATGAGTTGGTCATAAAAAACGGATTGATAATGAAATCGGAAAAAATTAAAGAGCTTGCTCACCAATTAGGTGAGAAATATCAGAAAATTGAAGACTATTTCACAAATGGATCTTTTGTGATCAAGTTTTACCCTTTCTTGATGTACCCTTGTGTGCGTCAAACTCAATCGCTATCAATAAAGTTTGTTGGTGTTCTATCGGTATTTATCGGGATTTATTACCTGTTTAGCGAATTGATGGCAATTTTATTTACTGACCTATCTTTAGCTGCTTATTTGCACCACACTGCATTTGAACTTAGCTTACCAAATGGCACAATAATTGATAACAACGTTACTGTTAATTCCCCCTTATCGTTCGCGATGAGAGCATCATTCTTAGTACAAGGTTATCTCTTTTTCTTGATTTATTTGCTTGGCACAACTCGTGTTATCCAGCGTTTTCGTCTCATTAGTGGTTTACTGACTTTCTTATTTAGTTGTGGAATGGTTATTCTCTACTCCACTCAAAGTGGTAAATATGTAGAAAATGCAGTTCAGAATTTAGGTGGCTCACTTACCTTTCTATGTGGAAACTTAGCAATGTTAATAATAGGATTTGGCATCAAATCTCGCCTACACCGTTCATTTAAACACTTCAGCATTATCGCTGGAATAATTGGCACTACGGCTATTCTCACCACACTCTTTTTCTCACAACCCTATTTAGCTTTATTAGAAAGAGTAGGTGTTACTAGCATTATGTTGTGGGAAATTGCTGTTGGTTTTGCTATTTTAAGACAGGTGAAAAAATGACGACAAAAATCCCCTTTATTGAACGCTATCGCCAGCTAGTTGCCATTCCAACTATTAGTAGCTTAGAAGAAAAATACGATATATCTAATAAACCTCTTATTGAATTACTAGCCACTTGGTTAGCTGATTTTGGCTTTAAAACAGAGATTATTGCCGTAGAAGGCAGTCGTCAAAAATATAATTTGTTAGCCACTTATGGCGAAGGTGAGGGTGGATTACTGCTTGCAGGGCATACCGATACTGTTCCGTTTGATGAAGGACGTTGGACGATTGATCCATTCACACTGACTGAAAAAAATGGCAAATTCTATGGTCTTGGTTCTGCTGATATGAAAGGCTTTTTTGCATTTGTGGTAGAAGCCATTAGTCAAATTGACCTTACGCAATTAACCAAACCACTACGCATTCTAGCCACTGCAGATGAAGAAACGACAATGCTAGGGGCAAGAACCTTCGCTCAACACGCTCATATTCGCCCTGATTGTGCCATCATAGGCGAACCGACCTCACTAAAACCTATTCGAGCTCATAAAGGGCATTTAGCTGAAGCTATTCGAGTTATTGGTAAATCAGGTCATTCAAGCGATCCTGCTAACGGCATCAATGCCATTGAAATTATGCACGAAGTAACAGGTCATTTAATTGGGCTACGCAATCAGCTACAACAGCAATATCGTAATGAGTTATTCAAAGTGCCTTATCCTACAATGAATTTTGGCAATATTCAGGGAGGTGATGCACTCAATCGTATTTGTGCTTGCTGTGAATTACAAGTAGAGCTACGTCCTTTACCTGCCTTAGCGATTAAAGATCTACAAGAATTATTGACCGAAAGCCTTGCTCCGCTCATTGAACAATGGGGAGATCGTATTGAAATCCGCCATTTACACGCAGGTATTGCAGGCTATGAATGTGACCATTCTGCCCAAATTGTGCAAGTTGTAGAAAAACTATTAGGAGAACAATGTGATGCAGTAAATTACTGTACAGAAGCCCCCTTCATTCAACAGCTCTGCCCAACATTAGTGCTAGGCCCTGGAGCAATAGAACAAGCTCATCAGCCAGATGAATTTTTATCAACAGAATTTATCAAACCAACCCAAAAATTATTAACTAAGTTAATTCACCATTTTTGCTCATAACCTAGATAAGCGGGTGGTTTTGGGTAAAAATTTACAATATATTGAGATTTACAAAATTTATATTAAAACTGACCGCTTACTAGGAGAAACTATGTTCTTACAATCTCTGCAATTTAGTTTAAGCGTTACCTTACCAACAATTTTAATGCTATTACTCGGTATTATCTTACGGCGACGTAGAATGTTAGACGACCACTTCTGCCAAGTTGCGTCCAAACTTGTGTTTAATATCGCTCTTCCTTCCCTATTATTTATCAATATTGTAAAACAGCCAGCAGATTACAGTAGCCAAATTTGGTTAGTCGGAGCCGGTTTTGTCAGCACTTTTATTATCTATTTTGCATCTGAATGGCTCGCTTTACGCTATATTCGAGATAAATCCTATCGGGGCATTTTTGTGCAAGGTATTTTTCGCGGGAACTCAGGTATTCTAGGCTTGGCACTTTGTATCAACGCCTATGGAGCAATGGCAACCGCCCCTGCTTCCGTTTATACTGCTTGTATCACACTATTGTTTAATGTACTTGCCGTAATTACCCTAACTAACTCACTCAGTGTTGGAAAAGTTAGCTTACCAAGAATGGCAAAGTCATTAATGACGAACCCTCTCATTATTGGTATTGTACTTGGGCTAATTGTGAGTAAATTTGATATTCCGTTACCGAGTTCTATTTTACGTACTGGGGATTATCTTGCCAACATCGCTCTACCTATCGCACTCATCTGTGCAGGTGCAAGTCTTGATTTTAAACAACTAAAACAGTTCAAAAACAGCCAAGAAAGCCAAACTCAAGTAAATAGCATTGTATGGTGGGCAAGCTTTGGGCGACTAATCGTATCTCCCCTTCTTACCATTTTTATTGGGAAATTCATTTTGGATTTAGATCCAATGTCTTTAGGTATTTTGTTCTTAATGTCTTCAACACCAGTGGCTGCTGCTAGCTACGCAATGGTCAGAAATTTTGGTGGCGATGCTACTGCCACAGCAAATATCATTGCAGTAACAATGTTAGGCTATATGTTTACATCTAGTATCGGTATCTTTATTTTAAAACAGTTGCAGTGGATATAATCAGCAAAACGAATAGACAAAAAAAAGCCCTCATTTCTGAGGGCGAATCTTTTGATCTTATTCTGGAGGTTTGAATTTCTGTTTTATAAAAGGAGACAAATAAAACAGGATCAAAAGTAAAAAAACTAAAGGAGGAAATTAGTTGGCTCCTCTTGCTGGACTTGAACCAGCGACATACGGATTAACAGTCCGCCGTTCTACCGACTGAACTAAAGAGGAACTAATCGATATGAATAATAAGCGAAATGATAAAGATCGTCAAACAACATAACCTTTCTTTGCAATTCTTTAATTTTATTTAAAAAATAAATTATCTTTACAACAAACGGAACAATTGGCTTGTTTAGGTAGTTTCATCTCTCTTACTGCAAAATTCAGACCATCTATCATCAATAGCTTACCAGATAATGTTGAGCCAATATCTAACAAAACTTTAATCGTTTCAAGTGCTTGCAGACTTCCAATTATACCCACAATAGGTGCAATGACCCCAGCTTCAACACAACTCAATATATTTTGCCCGAATAATTGGCTTAAACATTGATAGCAAGGTTCCTCCTTTTGATAGCGAAAAACAGAAATCTGCCCTTCAAAACGAATTGCAGAACCAGAAACAAGCGGTCGTTTTTGCTGAAAACATTGTAAATTAAGCTGATTGCGGACTTCTACATTATCTGTACAATCTACTACGACATCATAGTGAGCAATCAGTGTTTGCCACTGTTCATCATTTAGTTTTTCTGCAACAGTTTCAATCTCAATATTCGGGTTAATTTGTGCTAATCGTTGTTTGGCTGATATGACTTTAAACTCATCGATCGTGGCATCTGTATGTAAAATTTGACGCTGTAAATTAGATAAAGAAACACGATCAAAATCGACTAATGTTAAATGTCCAACTCCAGCACTTGCCAAATATTGTGATGCCGCACAGCCCAATCCACCAAGCCCAACAATCAATACTCGACTGGCTTTTAAACGCTCTTGCCCGTCAAAATCGACACTCTTTAAACTAATTTGACGGTTATAACGTAATATCTCGTGGTCAGTTAGTTCCATCAAGTTAAAAATCCCTCTAATAGCTCATTTAAAAATAGCTTACCCTGCTGCGTAATCTGCCAAGTTTCTGCTGTTTCAACTAAATAGTTTTTATCTAATGCCCACTGCATTGTTGTTGCTATCTCACTCATATCCAAACCTGTATAGGCTTCAAATTCAGCTTTGGGGGTTGGCTCTAATAAACGAAAACGGTTCATAAAAAACTCAAAAGGACGATCTGCTAAATCAACTTGTTCTTGTTGATATAAATACTCGCCACGCATATAGCCTTTTGGGTGCTTTGTTTTACTAAAGCGATAAATTTCGCCCGTTGTATAGCTAATTTTACCGTGAGCCCCACAGCCAATCGCTAAATAATCACCAAATCGCCAATAGTTTAAATTATGCTGGCATTGAAAGCCCTGTTTTGCATAAGCAGAGGTTTCATATTGAACATAGCCTGCATCACTCAAAAGCTGATGCCCTTGCTCAAAAATATCCCATAATTCATCATCATCGGGCAAAGTTGGCTGACGATAATAAAACATTGTATTTGGTTCAATAGTCAATTGATACCAAGAGAGATGTGGAGGAGCAAGTTCAATCGCTTGACGAAGATCATCTAATGCTTGAGCCACCGACTGATTAGGTAATCCGTGCATTAAATCAACATTAAAACTACGCAATCCAAAATTTGCAGAATTTTGTGCAAATCTAACCGCTTGTTTAGCCTCTTGGCTATCGTGAATACGTCCTAGTTTTAACAATTTTTCCGGCTCAAAACTTTGAATACCCATTGAGATACGATTTACCCCACCTTGAGCATAACCAATAAAACGCTCCACTTCGGCTGTACCGGGGTTAGCCTCCAATGTAATTTCAAGATTAGTTTCAAAATCAATACGCTTACGAATTTCTGCTAATAAATAACTAATCCCTTCTGCAGAAAATAAGCTAGGCGTACCGCCACCAATAAAGATAGAGTGAATTTTACGTCCACTAATTGCTTGTTGATAACGAATTAAATCCTGTTCTAAATCAAGTAATAAATGTTGAATATATTCTGCTTCGGGAATAATGCCTTTTTGAGCGTGTGAATTAAAATCACAGTAGGGGCATTTCTGTACACACCAAGGAATATGAATATAAAGGCTTAATGGGGGTAAAGTTAATTTCACGTTATTAAATAAATAGGGTTAAATACGCATAAAAATGGCGACATTATCCCTTGTCGCCCTTTGATTGTCTATTTGCTTTTGATTGATTACCAACTAATCACAAGGCACGATTTTGATTGCAAGCCCACCTGTTGATGTTTCACGGTATTTGGCATTCATATCTTTCCCTGTTTCATACATTGTCTCGATAACTTTATCTAGCGTAACTCGAGGTTGAGAAGTCAGTCTTAGAGCCATTCGACAAGCATTGATTGCTTTTACTGATGCAATAGCATTACGTTCGATACAAGGCACTTGCACTTGCCCACCAACAGGATCGCAAGTTAAACCTAAATTATGCTCCATTCCAATTTCTGCTGCACTGCACACTTGATCGGGTGTACCGCCCATTATCTCAGCAAGCCCTGCTGCTGCCATTGAACAAGCAACGCCCACTTCACCTTGACAACCAACTTCCGCTCCTGAAATAGATGCATTCATTTTATACAAAGAGCCAATCACACTTGCGGTTAGAAAATAGCGTTCCAACGTTTCTTGGTTCAGTTCGCCAACAAATTTACGGTAATATGCCAATACCGCTGGTACGATACCACAAGCCCCATTTGTTGGTGCAGTAACCACTCGTCCCCCTGCTGCATTTTCTTCATTAACAGCTAATGCAAATAAATTGACCCAATCAATAATTTGCATAGGATCATTATTGAGTTTCCCTGTCGCTTCAAGAGTTCGACGTAATGCAGCAGCTCGGCGAACAACTTTAAGAGGCCCCGGCAATAAACCTTCAGTATGTAAACCTCGTTCAATGCAAGCCTCCATTGTCTGCCAAATTTTTAACAAATAGTCGCTAATTTCCTGTTTAGAACGTAAAGCCAGCTCATTTTTCCAGACCAGTGATGATAAAGGTAAACCTTGCTGTTTACAGTGGGTGAGTAGATCTGTTGCATTTTGATAAGGAAAAGGAACTATAACGCTATTTTGTTTAGTACTATCAAAATTCTCATCTGACACAATGAAACCACCACCAATGGAATAATAGGTTTTCTCTAATAATAACTTACCTTGAGAGAAAGCCTTAAAGCTCATTCCATTTTCGTGGCGTGGTAAGAAATCATAGTGAAACGGCATATCCACAAAGAAATCAAACGGAATCAGCTTTTGATGCTCTGCTTGAGCTTCCGCTACTCGTAATATTTTCTGTTCCTTAAGCTGACTAATTACACCTTCAATACAATCAATCTCAACATTATCAGGAAGATACCCCATCAACCCCATAATAATTGCCGTATCAGTGCTATGCCCACGTCCAGTTAATGCCAGTGAGCCATAAACATCTGCTTGTAAGCGGTCTGTTTTCGCTAAAAGTTTGCAATCAATTAGGCAATCAACAAACTCTTTCGCCGCCTTCATCGGACCCACTGTATGAGAACTAGAAGGCCCAACCCCCACTTTAAACATATCAAATACACTTATCATTTTATCCACACTTAACGCTAATAAAATTGGCTATTCTATAAAATTTAAAAGAAACCGTACATTATGGCTATGCTATCTATTTGTATTATATATTCTATCTTATTTCATATTTCGAACTTAACCAACCCTAAAATAAAAAAATGAGAGCACCTGATAAACAGAATACTCTCATCTATTATATTGTCAGACTAAATTTGGCTATATGCTGTATAAAGTTAAAAAATGGAAGAAATTATTTCCACTGATAACCAATACCAGCATTTACGTTATAACCACCTTGAGTAGTTACTGCAGCACCAAATTTAACAACAACTTTATTACTATCGCTAACTTTTGAATAACCTACAGCAATGGCATTTTGACCATTATGGCTACCCACACCAACACCAACTAAGTTTGCACCTGCATATGTAGCTTGCGGAACAGCAACTAATGCTGTGGTACCAGCAATTCCTGCACGTAATTTACGATTTGAGCGGTTTAGCTTTTTATTCAGACGATCTTCCGAAGATGCGACCATCTCTTTAACCTGTCCAACATTCGTTGCATCAGTATCTCGTACACCACGAGCAACATTCGCAATTACACGCTCATTACCAGGGCTACCCACAGAAACACTGTTTGCACGATCAGTCACAGATCCTGCACCTAAAGCCACCGAGTTTTCGTGAGTTGCTTGAGCATTTTGACCAAGTGCAGTAGCACCCTCAGCAGTTGCTTTTGAATTTTGACCTACAGCAGTAGTATCTTTTGCTTTCGCCTGTGCATTCTGACCAAATGCAGAGCTGTTTTTGCCATCTGCTTTAGCTGATTTACCTAGTTTAGTACCATTTTCTCCCGCAGCATCTTCCAATAAGCCAACTTTATCTAATGCTGTAAGTGCTTTATTCGCATCTTCTTTAGCATCTTTAGCAGTTATCTTAGCCGTAGCAGCATCTGCAGCAGCTCGAGTTGCTTTTGCATCAATACCTTCTGCTGTTGCTTTAGCCGCTGTAGCTGCGTCTTTAGCTTGTTGGGCTTTGGTGTC
>NZ_JBSIUP010000046.1:0-9061 GCF_053654055.1 Ursidibacter sp. B-7004-1
CGTCCACTCATTAAATCAACAAATTAAGGTTTGTCATCAGTCTGAAATGCCAAAGGGATAGCTTTGGCATTTAATTTATAAGTATTTAAAATTATTTTTTCGCACGTTCGAAAGATTCTAAAATTTCTTGGCGAGCAGCTTCAACGCCTTCCCAACCTTCTACTTTAACCCACTTGCCTGCTTCTAATGCTTTATAGCTTTCAAAGAAGTGCTGAATTTGTGCTTTTAATAATGCTGGTAAATCACCTACGTCTTTGATGTGGTCATATTCTTTGCTTAATTTAGTATGTGGAACTGCAACCACTTTTGCATCGCCACCAGCTTCGTCAGTCATTTTTAACACACCTACTGGACGGCAACGAATTACCGAGCCTGGTTGAAGTGGGTATGGTGTTGGCACTAACACATCAACAGGGTCGCCATCTGAAGATAAAGTATGGTTTACATAACCATAGTTTGCAGGATAGAACATCGCTGTTGCCATAAAACGATCCACAAATAATGCACCGCTTTCTTTATCCACTTCATATTTAATTGGATCTGAATTTGCTGGAATTTCAATTACTACATAAATATCATCTGGTAATTCTTTACCAGCTGGTACGTTTTCTAAGCCCATTTTGGTTTCCTTCTATAAAATTGTGGAGTGAAAAACTCAGCAATTATAGCCGATCATTTCCTAGACGAAAAGTAAGCGGTGCTTTTCTCTCAAAAATTTGCAACTTGCAAAATGTGCAATTATAAATCCTAATAATATCACTTTTGGCAATTATAAGTTTAAGTTATACTTCATAACGCAGATTATTGACAAAGTCTTTTTTCATTCGGACGCCAGCGTGGCGTCCCTACAGGGAAAGTTATAACTAATTGAAAAATAAAAGATTTTATTTTGTTATGTAGGGACGCCACGCTGGCGTCCGTTTATTGAATACAACAAATTGGGGTTTGTCATCAGTCTGAGTTATACTTCATAACGTTTAATTATCCCTATTTATTCAAAAGGAACAAAAAAATGGCTAACTATTTCAATACATTAAACTTACGCCAACAATTAGATCAATTAGGTCGTTGTCGTTTTATGGACCGTAGCGAGTTTGCTGATGGTTGTAACTTCTTAAAAGGTAAAAAAATCGTTATCGTAGGTTGTGGTGCGCAAGGTTTAAACCAAGGTTTAAATATGCGTGATTCTGGTTTAGATATTGCTTACGCATTGCGTGCAGAAGCGATTGCAGAAAAACGTGCGTCATTTACTCGTGCATCTGAAAATGGTTTTAAAGTTGGCACATACCAAGAGTTAATCCCAATTGCAGATTTAGTGATTAACTTAACACCAGACAAACAACACTCTAAAGTAGTTGCAGATGTAATGCCTTTAATGAAACAAGGTGCAGCATTCGGTTATTCACACGGTTTCAACATCGTTGAAGAAGGCGAACAAATTCGTAAAGATATTACCGTAGTAATGACTGCACCAAAATGCCCAGGTACAGAAGTGCGTGAAGAGTACAAACGTGGTTTCGGTGTTCCAACACTTATCGCTGTGCACCCTGAAAATGACCCGAAAGGCGAAGGTTTAGCTATCGCAAAAGCGTGGGCATCAGCAACAGGTGGTGATCGTGCGGGCGTGTTAGAATCTTCATTTGTTGCCGAAGTTAAATCTGACTTAATGGGCGAACAAACTATTCTTTGCGGTATGTTACAAGCAGGTTCTATCGTATGTTATGACAAATTAGTCGCTGACGGTAAAGATCCAGCATATGCCGGTAAATTGATCCAATACGGTTGGGAAACCATTACTGAAGCCTTAAAACAAGGTGGTATCACGTTAATGATGGATCGTTTATCTAACTCTGCGAAAATTCGTGCATTTGAATTAGCGGAAGAGATCAAAGAGCAATTAAACTTCCTATATTTAAAACATATGGACGACATCATCAGTGGAGAGTTCTCATCAACAATGATGGCAGACTGGGCAAACGGCGATGCTAACTTATTAAAATGGCGTGAAGAAACAGGTAAAACCGCCTTTGAAAATTCACCAAAAGCAGACGGTATCAAAATTTCTGAACAAGAATACTTCGATAACGGTGTAGTAATGGTTGCAATGGTCAAAGCTGGTGTTGAAATGGCATTTGATGCAATGGTTGCAAGTGGTATCTATGAAGAATCTGCTTACTATGAGTCATTACACGAATTACCGTTAATTGCGAATACTATCGCTCGTAAACGTTTATACGAAATGAACGTGGTAATTTCAGATACCGCAGAATACGGTAACTACTTATTCTCACACGTTGCAACCCCAATTCTTGCAGAGAAGTTGATCCCGATGTTACAAAAGGGCGATTTAGGTGAGCCAACACCAACGGTTGAAATTGATAATGTCTATTTACGCGATATTAACGATGCAATCCGCAACCACCCAGTTGAGTTAATTGGTCAAGAGTTACGCGGTTATATGACAGATATGAAACGTATTTCTTCACAGGGTTAATTTTAGATTGTGATGTAAAGCCTGCTACAAAAAAGTAGTGGGCTTTTTGTGTTATTATAAGGATGTTTCAATATGAAAAAATTAAAGTTATCTACGGTTTATTTTTCTTTAATGATAGCTGGTGTAACATTTTATTCTCCTGCTACTTTGGCTATTGAATGCGGTAAGGCTGTTGAAATAAAAAATGAATCGAATGCAATTTTATCTCAATGTAATTATTCTTTTGAAGAAAATAAAAATGAGCCTTGGCTTACAATTACAAGACCATTTCTTGTAGAAAATAGTACATTTGAACTATCCAATAGTAATCTGACTATGAAAAATTATTTATCAGATGCTACTTTTCTAAAAGCAACTGATTCTAAATTAAATATTAGTAATAGTACGATTAATGCGATTCTTCCTGCTGTTTCTGATGTATTGAAACTCAAAAATACGCCGACAACTATTAAAAATAGTACACTGACATCAGATGATTCTACAGTAATTGATTTAAATGGTGGCAATTTAAATATTGAGAATTCAACACTAGGCGTTAAAAATAGGATTGGAGAACTCATTAATGTTTGGCTGCACAATTCAAATAATATTGATCTGAAAAATGTTAAAGGTCATTCTAATCGGCTTTTTGAGATATGGTTATACTCTTCAGAACCAGATAACACTGCATATCAATATTGATAATAGCCAATTGTTAGATAGTTCTTCTCTCATATCTTTTATTGGAAATCAGAAAGCCAAAGTATCTTTGACGGCATCAAATAATTCTGAAATTTCGGGTGTAGCAAGTATCAGAAATTTCACAGAAGATGGTGTTACATTTAATGTAATATTAAATGACTCTTTGTGGTCAGTGGTAAGAAATTCTAATGCTTACTATAAAGATTCTTCTATTAATAATTTACATTTAAATAATTCCTCTGTAAATTTAGTCAAACCTAATGATGCATTCCACATTTTCACTATTTATAATGATTTATCAGGTAATGGTAATTTCATATTAAATACCGATCTCGCCAACCAGCAATCTGACAAAATCATCGTAAAAGGTTCAGATAGCGGTTCGTTTGGTTTAAATATTCGCGATTCTGGTAATGAGCCAAATGCAGCTAACGGTAGAGTAACGCTTGTAGAAACAGCAACAGGTACAGCAAAATTTACTCTGTTGGGTAAAGATTATGTCGATGCTGGTGCTTACCGCTATCGCTTAAATCAAGAAGGTAATAATTGGGTACTTTCAAATAACACAGGGGAAAAAGCACAATCTAATTCTCAGCAGTCAGCGGAACAACCTGGTACAGCGGTTACACCAACAGGGCAACCTAGTTCAGCGGTTAGACCAACCACACCAACAGGGCAACCTAGTTCAGCAGTTACATCAACTACACCAACGGGGCAACCTAATTCCGTTGTTGTGCCAACAGCTACACCAACAGAACAAGTTGCTTTAAGTGAAAAATCGAATGCTCTTGTTTCATTACGTCAGGCTCAATTAGCCTTAGTAGAAAGTAATTTGGAAGGGTTATATCAACGTTTGGGCGAAATTAAAAACGGTGAAAAGGGCAACTTATGGGTTCGTAATATCAATTCACGCAACCGTTTTGCATCAACTGAAACAGACTATAATTCGCGTTCATCAGGGTTTGAACAAGATAGTCATACGATTCAATTAGGTGTAGATACTGCTATTTCTGATAATTTCCGAATCGGTGGTTTTGTGGGGAATAGTCGTTCTCATATTGATTTCAATGGAGAATATGGTTCGGGTAAAGTGAGAACTCAATCTGTAGGGGTATATGGGACTTACCTTGCTGACAATGGTTTCTATTTGGATAATATAGCGAAATATGAGTATGTAAAAGCAAAGGCTACGAATACTGGAAATAGAAAATATAATGCTTATACACTTTCAAGTGAAATTGGGCGCATTCACCAGCTTGGACAAGGTTGGTTGATTACTCCACAACTTCAAGCCGCTTGGACAACGGTATCAGGTCTTGATGATGAAGATCGTATTTCTGCAATAACAGCGAGAGCGGGAGTGCGTATTGCCAAAGCATTTGAACTGGCACAATGGGAATTACAACCATATACAGAAATCAATGCGATTACGACACAAACAAATCGTCATAATGTTCGTGTAAATCAATACTCATTTGATGTCGCAGAAAGTAAAGGCAGAATACAAAATCTACTTGGTATTAGTGCATCTTTGGGGAATCATCGTGTGAGTTTGGAAGGCTCTTTAGCTAATGGTAAGCGGTTAGATCAGCCTTATAAATTGCAAGTTGTCTATCGTTATAGTTGGTAAGATATAGGTCACAAAATGATATAGTGTAATGGGCAAAATTAGAACACTTATTGTTTGAAGTGTTGATTGAATTTTAGCCCTAATTTGTGGGCGTATTGGAGTTGACCTTTTAAGTTAATAAGTATTTATATATTAAGAAATAATATTTTACTTCCTCTATTCTTTCAAAAAAGATAATGTTAGACTTTGAAAGTTTTTTTATTATACAAAGGTGATTAACATGAAAAAATTAGCGTTATTTGCGATGACATTAGGTCTTATAGGTTGTGCCACTGAAGGCTCTCGTGTTGTTGCACCTACCACAACTCAAGCTGCTATGACCGCAAGCCAATATCAAGGTGTAAAAGCTGTCATTTCTGTAGGGAAATTTGATAATAAATCTAGTTTCCAAAACGGAATATTTAACGAAGGTAGCGATCAATTAGGTAATCAATCTAAAACTATTCTAGTTTCTCATTTACAACAAACTGGTCGATTTTCTGTTGTTGATCGTACAAATATGAGCGAAATCGCTTCTGAAGCAAAAATTAAAGGTCAAAAACAGAGCATCAAAGGTGCAAGCTATGTTGTAACGGGTGATGTTACTGAGTTTGGTCGTAAAACAGTAGGCGATCATCAATTATTCGGTATTTTAGGTAGAGGAAAAGAGCAAATTGCTTACGCTAAAGTAACGCTTAATGTGGTGAATGTAAACACGTCTGAAGTTGTTTATTCAGCTCAAGGTGCTGGTGAATATAATCTTTCCAATCGAGAAATCTTAGGGTTTGGAGGTAGTGCAGGTTATGATGCAACTTTAAATGGGAAAGTACTTGATTTAGCTATTCGTGAAGCTGTGAACAATTTGGTTAATGGTATTGAATTAGGGCGTTGGTCACCTATTCGTTAAGGATAAATGTAAATGAAACTATTAAAATCTTTTATATTATTATTGATGGGATCGTTACTAATTGCTTGTTCACAAACAGACAATAATATTTATTATTGGGGGGATTATTCTGATGTAGTGTATAGCCACTACAATGAGGAAGGGAACTTTGCAAAACAAGAAGAGGCTTTAAAGCAAATTATCACTAAAGCTAAAGAAATAGGGAAACCTGTTGCTCCGGGTATATACGGTCATCTAGGATTAGTTTTATTAAAGCAGGGTAAGCAAGCAGAATCTCAATCAGCATTACAAGAAGAGCAACGCCTATATCCTGAAAGCTCAGCTTTTATTCAATATTTACAACGTTCAAATAAGGGTAAGTAAAATGAAGAAATTATTAATTCTTATTGCTGGATTAATGTTATTGACTGCTTGTAGTGGTGGACAAGAAAAAAAAGCTTACGATTACACAGCACTAAAGCAAAGTAAACCTAAATCTATTTTAGTTGTTATGCCAGTTAATAATTCTGTTGAGGCTAAAGCGGATACGAGCGTATTAGCAAGAGCAAGCTATCCATTAGCAGAGCTAGGTTATTATGTTTATCCTGTGGCTCTAGTTGATGAAATGTTTAAGCAAAATGGTTTAACTGATGGTAATGCTATTCGTAATGCTAGCCTAGCGAAAATTTATGAGATTTTTGGAGCGGATAGTGTATTTTATATTAATGTAAATGAATATGGAACCAGCTACAAATTGGTAGATAGTATTACTTCTGTTGAGCTAGAAGGTAAGTTGGTTGATACTAAAACAGGGCAGACATTATGGCAAGGTACTGGTGCCTATAGAGAGGGAGTGAATAATTCAAACTCTAATATTTTTGGAATGTTAATCAATGCAGCATTAAGCCAAATCATTGATACGTCTAGAGATAAAGGTTACAGAGTAGCTGCTGTAGCTATGAGGCAGTTGTCCCATCTAGGTTCAAATGGGGGATTGCTTGTGGGTCCAAAACACCCTAATTACGATAAAGCTGGAGAGAAATAGTTTTCAATAAAGATAAATAGAAAAATGATCGCTATCGCTAACCTATAGGAGATTAGATTTGATCAGGTGCTTCACTATAAAAGTGAGAGTTTCCTTTCTTTAGAATATGAGTATCAGAATTAAAGGGAGTAATGGAAAATTAGTTGCTAATTTACCATTACTCCCTAAATCAAATCTAAATAAAAGGATGGTTCTCATGTTTTATTCTAATAATTATCTTATTCTACATTTTGTTAAACAATATATAATTTTAAGGAGGTGAAGTATGCTTAGTGACCGAGATATTTTTAACCGTTATCAAGCGAAAAAAACAGAATTTGATAAATGTGCAGAGATTTCCCTTGTTGGGCATTCTCTATTTGATATGTGGGGTGATATGCCAGATGGAACGCCAAGCCTTATGGGTAAAAGTGTGGCAAATTTAGGCTTATCTGGAACTAGCACTCGCCAATATTTAGATGTTATTGTGAAGCCAAAGCATATTCATTCACTAGGTAAAGATGTTTTTATTTTTCTTGGTGTCAATGATATTGTTAAAGAACCTGATTATTCACCGAAACAGGTGTTGGATTGGCTCAATGAGATGATTGCAGTGTTTCGCCAAATATCACCAACATCTCGTTTTTATTTATTAGAAGCTACGCCAGTCAATAATATTGCCACAGTTGATAATCCACAAATTCTAGAGTTGAATCAGTATCTTGAGAATCATTGTGCAAGCGATGTTATCTATGTAAAAACGTGGCAGTATTTTGAAAATGCGGAAGGTAAATTGGATTTGGAATTGTGTCACGATGGTCTGCATTTTACTCAGAAAGGGTATGATGTGCTAAGCCGAATTCTGACAAATTATTTGTAATAAGATGGATAAGCTCTCTTTATATCGCAAATTGCTAGAAAATGGAAATTGGCAAACAGGCGAGAAAAATTTACCTAAGGAGGTTGCGAATTGGTTGCTACATTCGGATTCTTTAACGCAAAAGTTACAGAGCATTTGTGATGATCTAAAGGTTGAAATTACCCAGCAAGGCTGGCAAGCGGTGAGATCTTCACAGGTATTTGCAAAAAATGACGAAAATCATACCGCTTGGCTGCGTGAAGTGATATTAAAAGGTGATGAGCAAGATTGGATTTTTGCTCAAACAATTTTGCCGAAGCAGACGATTGAAATGGTGGCTAGCCCCGTTTTAGAATTGGGAGAAAACTCTATTGGCTTATGGCTATTCCCACAGCAACCCGAACGAATTTCATTGGAATGGTGTTTTGATACTGCGACTAAATTATATGCAAGGCGTTCACTGTTATCTTTAAACGGCTACCCCTTGGCTATTTATGAGCTTTTTTTACCGCAATTTTCGTTTGAACCTTGTGATATAAAGGAGTAGCATTGAGCAAATTTATTTGCTGTACCAATTTATGAAACCAACAATTCTTTTATATGACTCAGGAATGGGCGGATTAACGATCTATGATGCTATTCGCCAAAGTTTGCCTGAGGCCCACTACCTTTACTGTTTTGATAATGCTTATTTTCCTTATTCAGAAAAATCAGAAGAGATTCTAATTGAGCGAGCAAAGCAGATTGTGCAAAAAATTACACAAATCTACCCGCTTGATATGGTGGTGGTTGCCTGTAATACCGCAAGTACAGTCGTATTACCTGCGTTGAGAGAAAAATTCCCTTTTCATATTGTTGGGACAGTTCCAGCTATTAAACCAGCTGCGATAATTTCCCAGACCAAGACAATTGGGCTGTTGGCAACTAAAGGGACTGTTTCTCGTACTTATGTAGATGACCTTATATCCCAATATGCGAGTGAGTGTGTTGTTGAAAAAATAGGAACAACCGATCTAGTGGAGATTGTTGAGTATAAACAGCAAACAGGCAAAGTCGATATGCAGAGATTACAAAAAGTAATTGCTCAATGGCAGGAGCATCCTACATTAGATACCGTTATTTTAGGGTGTACCCATTTTCCATTAGTGAAACAAGAATTACAGCAGCTGTTACCTAACGTGAAGTTTTTTATTGATCCAGGTAATGGGATTGCGAAGCGTGTAATCGCATTACTGGAAAATAAAATATATCAAGAAAATAATATGGAAAAAGTCAATCAAGCATTTTGTACTGCAGAGATTGAGAATTTTGAAGTTCGTGAAAAGGTAATGCAAAGCTGGGGATTTAAAACTTTACAAGTGTTAGATTTAGAGCTGAAATAAAAATCGCCATTGTTTGAATGCTTTTTATTTGTTTTGCTTTGTTTTTCATCAAGTGGTCATTTTTTTCCGATTTTTTGCAATTTTTTCTGAAAAAACACTTGCGTTGTTTTCGGATTTCCCTATAAT